>JAJDEC010000036.1 GCA_029259995.1 Phycisphaerae bacterium | reverse complement strand
AAGCGAAACCCTGGGTACATGGCAACGATTGGAATGAAATCCTGTAGGGATGACATAATGCGGGCGTTGGATCGAGCGCGACTTTGTGACTCAGATCGATCGACGCAAGTCATTCGTGTGTTCATTATTTCACCCCTTCAGGGTTAGCGTCTCTCATGTGTTCAATACCCCGGGTTACGCTCCGGCCGCGTGCGCGGCCTGCGCTCACCCGGGGCTTCTGCTATCTCAGCCTTTCAGGCTGAATCGCGCGTTGCTTCGATGGCTCTGGCCGACGGCTTCGATCCCGCGGCGACTCGATCCCCGGAGTCGCCGCGGCTCGATTCCCGGAGCCTTTGCGACTCGATCCCCGGATCCCTCGAATCCTCGATCCCTTTTCCCCTTGACTTCCAACAGAAAATATCGTAATTTCTGTATAGACAGAAATAGGAGAAAAGTCCATGTCAGCCCTCACGCCCATCACTGAGAAATTCGTCCTTCACTGGGGGGAAATGGGAACTCGCTGGGGCATCAATCGGACAGTCGCACAGATTCACGCGCTGCTCTATCTCTCCGAGCGGCCCCTTCATGCGGAAGAGATCACCGACACGCTCGGCGTCGCCCGATCCAACGTCAGCAACAGCCTGAAAGAGCTGCAATCCTGGGGCATCGTGAAGATCACACATGTCATGGGTGATCGGCGGGATCATTTTGAGTCGCTGACGGACGTGTGGGAGATGTTCCAGATCGTGCTCGACGAGCGCAAGCGCCGCGAGATCGATCCGACGCTGGCCCTGCTCGACGACTGCCTTGCCGATGCGAAGGCCACGCGACGGACCGAGCCGCACGTCGTCAAACGCATCGAAGCCATGAAGGAGTTCTTCGAAACGACATCAAGCTGGTACGCCGACTTGCGCCGCCTGCCGACAGGCGCCGTCGTGAAGTTCGTCAAGATGGGGAGCAAGTTGCGAAAGCTGCTGGGAGTCGCATGATCGAAGCCGCGCGTCCAATCAGGGCCTCGCTGTCCTCAGCGTGGCAGTTCGAAGAGCCGGCGGCGCTGCGCGCTACGTCGCCGTCGGGACACGGCGGCTCTGAGTGTTTCACGATTCCTCAAGTGACGGGTGTTTATTTCTGGTTCTTCAGGGACTTGCGGGACGACGGCTTATCTCGCTCTGGAGGTTGGATTGTGCGCCGCGAAGGATCCCGTAGGGATCCATTGAAAATAGCCCAGCGATTTATCGCTGGGGCACGCGGCTCCAAGTACCAACTCCCGTCCCGTAGGGACGGATTGAGTGCCACGCGCACGGCACGTGCCGTCCCTCCGGGGCGGCAATGCGCAGGGAAATGCTCGTCGCAATCCCAGCCTTATAAAGGCTGGGCTATTCTCATATCGTCCCTACCGGGACTTGGTGGAATGCAGCCGCCGCGTCGACCGGAGCCGTCAATGGTCCCCGCAAATTCGTGAGGTACCTTTTTTTCGCGAGTGAGTTTCTGTGACTTCAGAGATGACTGACAACGCAATGCTCGACGCCCCAGCAGGCCGATCCATCGTCGTCTGGGACGACGAGTGCGACGCCTGCAATCGCATGAAGCATTTCGTCGAATCACGCGTCCTCGCGCGTCGATACACGTTCTGCCCGTTGCGCGTCTGGCTCGAAACGCATCCCGACGCCTCCACGGCCGGTATGCATCTCATCACGCCCGACGGCCGGGCCCTCTTCGGAATCGACGCCGCGCTCCACGTGGCGGGTCTGGTCTGGTGGCTGCGACCGCTCAAGTGGGCAAGCCGCCTGCCGATGATGCATGGCGTCTTCGGCGCCGCCTATCGCTGGTTCGCAAACAATCGATACAGATTCGGATGCGGAAATGATGAAGGTCGGACATCATGCAGACTCAACGCGCAACAACAACGCAAATCGATCTGAGCGCTGCCGCCCGCGCGCGATTCCTCGCGCAGGAAGGCCGCGCGCCATTCCTCAGCGACTGGCTCGACGTCGTCATGATCCACTACGAGGTCGACGCTGCGCACCTTCAAAGAGAAGTCCCTTTTGAACTCGACCTCCACGAAGGCCGCGCGTTCGTCTCGCTCGTCGCCTTCACGATGTCCGGCCTGCGAACCCGCCGCGCCGCCCGTTGGGGGCGACGTCTCTTCTCGCCTATCGGTACCCACGCGTTCCTGAATGTCCGCACCTACGTCCGCGTCGGCAACGAAACCGGCATCTACTTCCTCGTCGAATACCTGCCCAATCGACTCAGCGTCCTGCTCGGCCCCGTCGCCTACGGACTTCCCTATCAGTTCGGCCGCCTCAAGTTGGATCACGACGCAAACGCAAGGACGTTGACTGGCTGCGTGACAACGCGCGACCGCAGGGTCCGCTGTGCGGACCACATCAGTCATCGTAGGGTCCGCACTGCGGACCTGTCCCGTGCCACTGGGTGCTTGTCACCCAGTGTTTGCGTGTCGAGTCATCATCTCGATTCGACCGCCTCCCGATGCGGAAGCAGTGTCGAGAAATCCCGTGCCACTGGGTGCTTGTCACCCAGTGCTTGCGTGCGGAGCGATTGTCACGTGCAGGTCGACGTCGATGCAACATCGCCCACGCTGCAGTATCGCGCCGCGCGATCCCCGGAAAATCGTCCCCGGTCCGCCGATGCCGGCTCTCTCACAGAATTCCTCATAGAGCGCTACACGGCATTCACGAAATGGGCCGGTCTCGTCCGCCGCTTCCGTATCTGGCATCAACCCTGGGCGCAGGAGACCGTCGAGCCAACCGTTCTCGACGACTCGCTCCTGTATGCAGCGGGCACGTGGGCGAATCACGCGATGATCCACTCCGCAAACTACTCGGCTGGCGTTCGCGACGTCTGGATGGGCCGACCGCGATTGATGCGCCTTGGGAAGCGCGCTGTCGTACCGCAATGTGATTCGGGCGCTGAGGTACAGCGCTGCGGTACCGGCTAATAGCCGGTACAGATGGATGTGGAAACGGCAACAACAAGGAAAGAAAGCGTGCAAGATGACGGCAATCGCCACCACAAATCAAACGGCAACAGTACCCAGGTCCTTGCGCTCCTTCACGCAGCAACTCGCCTGGCTGCTTCCGATCCTGATTGTTGCAGCCGCCATCGCATTGACACACGGCCGCGCGGGCTGGCCGCAGATGTGGGCGACCGCCTTCGGTCTCTACTTCGCCTTCAAGGCGTGGGTCCTGATGATCGCGGCGCGAAACGGCGCAAAGTTTGACGCACTTGGTGTTTTCATGTTCGTCGTCGCATGGGCCGGCATGGATCCGAGGCCCTTTGCGATCAGCGCGCCGTCGTTTGCCGCTTCTGATCATGTTGAACCGATCTCGTGGCTCGAGGGCCTGTGCAAACTGCTCGCCGGCGTCGCGCTGTTGTTGCTTTCGCCCTACGTCGCCGCGCAATTCGGCGACTATGTCGCGATGTGGGTCTGCGTCAGCGCCTATTGCCTCATCCTTCACTTCGGTCTCCTGCACCTGATCGGATTCGCATGGCAGAAGCGGGGATACGCTGTCGAAGCCATCATGCAGCAGCCCGCGCGTTCGACGTCGCTCGCAGATTTCT
>JAJDEC010000350.1 GCA_029259995.1 Phycisphaerae bacterium | reverse complement strand
CCCTTGAGTTGCATGGTCGTCAGCGCGATCGCGACGCGGGAGGCCGGCAGGCTGCTGCGTTCGCAGATGGCCTCGGCGGGTGAAGGTTCGTTACCCATCGCCTCGAGCACGCGCATTTCTTCATCAGTCAATGTGACAATGGGGCGGGACTGCGTTTCCTGGCCTTCGTCATCCACCGATTCGTCGTGACTCCTGCTCAATACTTCGCCGACTTCTCCGAAGCCATCCAGCACATCCTCAAAGCAGGTCACGAGCAGCCCCTCGCCCTTTCGAATCAACGTGTGACAGCCGGACGATTGGGGCATGTCGACTCTGCCGGGCAAGACGAAAACTTCGCGATTGTATTCCGTCGCCAGGCGGGCCGTGATCAGGGCCCCGCTGCGATGCGCCGCTTCGACGACGAGCACGCCAAGGGAAAGCCCTGCAATGATTCGATTGCGGGGCGGAAAGTTCTTTGGATCCGGGGCGACATCCATCGGCAGTTCACTCAGGATCGCGCCGTTGCGCTCGATTCGCTCCGCCAATTCGATGGCATCCGGGGGATAGAGATAGGACAAGCCGCATCCGATGACGGCGATGGTTCGCCCGTTCGCTACGATCGCACCGTGATGGGCCGCCGAATCAACGCCTCGCGCCATCCCCGATACAACTGTCATTCCGGCGGCCCCGGCACGAGCCGCGAATCGCTCGGCCTGCTCGACACCGTAATGGGTCGCATGCCGAGCACCGACGATGCCGAACGCGACGGCGTCCTCCGGTTCCAGGGCGCCACGGACATAGAGACACGCGGGCGGATCCTCGATTCGACGGAGCAACACGGGATAGCTCGCGTCTTCCACGCAGAGAATCTGAACGCCCTTTCGAACGGCCGAGACTATTTCGGCATCGACATCTGTCGAATCCCGACCGCGAGCGATCGAATCCGCGGTTTGCGCTCCGACACCTCGAACGCCGCTCAAATCCGCGACCGACGCGCCCAGAACGGCGTCGATTCCGCCGAGTTCTCTGACCAACTGAGCGGACCGGATGGGGCCGACGCCACGACAAAGGTGCAGCCGCAGGTATTTTCGGGCGATCTCACTGGGTTCGGTTCCAGCCATGGGTGAAAGTCTAGAACGCCGAGACGGACGCTCCAACGCAAAAAAAGGGGCCAAGTGACAACTGAGATGTCACTCGATCGACCGGAAAAGTCCGAGGGTCGAAACCCCCACGGCGTACGACTACAATTGCCCCATTGTGATGGCCTCGCTCTGCCGGCGAGGAAAGGCAGCAAGAGGTGTGGATTGAGAATTCTGACAGCGATTCCCGTATTCAATGAAGAACGATATGTCGCCAGCGTGCTCGACGAGGTCAAGCAGGTCGAAGGCGACATATTGGTGATCGACGACGGTTCGACTGACAGGACGCCCGCAATTCTCGCCTCGGCGAGCGACATTTCGGTCATCACACATCCGGAAAATCGCGGATATGGCCAGAGCCTGATCGACGCGTTCGATTTTGCGGCCCGGCACGAATACGACTGGATTGTCACGATCGACTGCGACGACCAGCACGAACCTGCGTTTATTCCCAGCTTCCTCGCTCGCGCGGCGGAGGGCGACGTGGACATCGTCTCCGGCTCGCGCTACTTGACGGCGCTTCCGGGAAACACGGACGCACCGAATGATCGGCGTCGAATCAATCAGCGGATCACGTGCCTGATCAACGAGACCCTCAGCTACGAATTGACGGACGCGTTTTGCGGATTCAAGGCGTATCGCGTTTCCGCGATGTCACGGCTCGAACTCACGATCCCCGGGTATGCGTTTCCACTTCAGTTCTGGGTACAGGCGTACGATCGGAGCCTCAACATCTGCGAACTGCCCGTCGCGTTGATCTACAACGATCCCAATCGACACTTCGGAGGCATGCTGGACGATCCGGACGCCCGGCTTCGGCATTATCTGGATGTCTTCAATGCTGAATTGCGAAAAGTCGGCGTCCTTCCGAGTTTCACGGACGAGCAGGCACTCGCCCGATCGCTCGAAGACTGCACATCCTCAGAATGACTCCACTTATGACCGATGCACGCACGGCGACGCCGGGTCCGACTGCGATCGACGCGCTCGCGGCCCCTGTGCATGACGGCGACCTCCTGATCTTCCCCGATGCCGGTTCGTTGATGTCGAGTGCGAAATCGAATCGCGCGCTGCGATCTTCCTACACATTCAAGCTGCTGAATCGCCCGGTGGGCGACTGGCTTCGAGAACGGACGCAGGCCGACGCCCCACTCGTGATCATGTCGGGGCATCAGCCCGAGTTCTTTCATCCGGGCGTCTGGATCAAGCATGTTTTCGGCACCCGGCTGGCGGCACGCCTCGGCGGCAGGATGACGTTTCTCGTCGTCGACAGCGACGTACCAGGCATGATCCGACTCGATTGGCCGGTCATTCGGAACAGCCTCGCGACGATCGATCACGCACGGGCGGCGTCCGTCATGGATTGGCGAAGCTACGAGCATATTCGCGATCGAAAGGACATCGACTACGGCGCGATCTTTGACGCGGCCAACAAGCGTTTTGCGAGTGCCAATGCATCGAATTTGAATTGCTTTGCCGAAGCCATGTCGGCCTCGGGCCCGGACAACTACGTGGATCGATGGATTGCAGGCCTCAGCGCATTCGACGCGAGCCTGGATGTACCGCAAGTGGAATACACGCGTATCGGGCATTGTTTCGATTTCAGGTCGACGCATCATGACGGCGCCGCGGCGGCACTTGTCGCGCATCTGATCGTGAATGCCCACGATTTCCGGCTCGCGTACAATTCGGCGCTGGCCGCGTATCGATCGCGGCGGGACATCGCCGGCAATCAGCATCCCATTCCGGATCTGGCCGAAACCGAACGGCGAATCGAATGCCCATTCTGG
>JAJDEC010000349.1 GCA_029259995.1 Phycisphaerae bacterium | reverse complement strand
GGTCCCGATTTCAGCGCCCGAGTCACCGCCATGTCATTGCGGGACGTTGCGATCCGAAGATCGAGGCTGCCGCCAACTTGGTGTGTACTTCGCTCGTGAGAGGAATGCAGTGATCCATGAGCCGCCCGCGTCGCTGAATTCGCGCCCCCACGTCCTGCGGACATGGGGCACCCGCCCGACCCGGCGATGGGCGTGTTTCGGCACGTGGATGCGGGGTATGAGAAGGCGGAGCGGATTGCCGAAGAGCGCAACGTCAACATTCCGAAGTAGGGTGGGCCGTGCCCACCATTCGGATCGTACGCCAAGATAAATGTAGGTCGGGTCATCGACCCGACTTTCGCCCGGGAGCCACTGCTCTCAGGCAGTGCAGGCGTTGAGTGAGCGGCAGTGTGATCATCAAAAAAGGTTCGTGCATGTTCACCCCCGCGGTGCGTGATTGATGCCCAGACGGAAGCGAACACATCCGGAGCGCGTCATTCAGATGCTGGCCCTTCCACTAATCTGTGCGAGTTCATCGCTCAGGCTAATCTACTTTGTGAGCGAGGAACGATGGTATCGGGCGTGGGCGAACTATACGTTTGCTGCAGCAATGGTTGTCGTTTGCGGTCCGATTCTTGTGGCTTTGATTGTCGTTGCAGTGGAGAAGCTCCGACGCTGATGTTTCAAGCCGGGTGGCCCAGGTCGTACTCGACCTGGGGTCTCGAATTCAGCACCCGAGTCACCGCCATGTCATTGAAGAACGTCGCGATTCAAAGATCGAAGCTGTCGCCAACGTGCTGTATCATTGGCTCTTGAAAGGAATGCAGTGATCCATGAGCCCCGCGGCTCCGCTGAATTCGTGCCCCACGTCCTGCGGACAAGGGCCACCCGCCACGCGCCAATTCTGAGGTTAGAACGATGTCGGAACCGTATTCGTCAAAATATCCGTTGCATGCGGCCGCCGCCGACGGCGACATTGATGCCATTCGGGCAATGGTCGCAACCGGCCAGGACGTCTCCAGTCGGGATCAATCTGGAAACCAACCGATCCACGAGGCCGCGTGGACGGGAGAATTGCGGATCGTTGAATACTTGTTGGCGAATGGAGTTCGAACCGATGCGCGCGGATGGCTTGGACGAACGGCGCTTCACGCCGCGTGTCGCAGTCCATCGGATACCCGACCGCTCGTGCGGTTCTTGGTCGACGACGGTGCCGATGTCAATGCACTGGACGACACTGAAAAGACGCCGATATTCCGTTGTTGTGAAGCGATCGAAGAATTCGCAGGCGAATTCGGGGAATCGCGTTTCCTGGAGAACGCGCAACTGCTCCTGGAACGCGGCGCCGAACGCTATCTGGTCGATCGACACAATGAGACTGCATTGGATCATACGTCACGAGAGTCTATGCGGAAGCTGTTTCTTTCGTATGATTCGTAGTGGGCCCCAGTCGTGCGGTGCTTGCCCCGGGCGGGCGGCCCAGGTCGTACTCGACCTGGAGTCACGACTTCGGCACCTGAAAAAACGTCGACGCATTGAGAATCGCGGCGTCTAGAGGATCGCGGCTGCGTACGACCTGGAGTAATCTTCGCTCTTGTCAGGAACACTCAAGTCGATAAGCATCCATCGCCGCGGAATTCGCGTCCCCGCGTCCCGCGGACATGAACCATCCACCCTGGGCCCGTTGTCGGATCGATGGCCCGTCCTACCTGGAGGTCATATATGCCAACACCCAAAGAGAAACACATTCAGCTCGCCAACGACAAACTGCTCACTAACGGAAACCTCGACGTCGTCGATCAGTTCTTTTCAATCGACTACGTCGCCCACGCCGGCGACAAGCGCTACAAAGGCCATGCATTCATCCGGCGATTCGTCAAACAGCTTCGTGCGGTGATTCCAAACCTGCGCGTTGTTGACGTCGCGATCCTGAGCCAGTCGCGCGACTCGATCGCATGGCAGCGCACGCTGGCCGGTACGCACAAGACCGCGCTGAAGGGCATCCCCGCGTCGGGGCGGAAGGTCAAATGGCAGGAAATGTTCGTGACGCGATTCGCCGACGGAAAGATCGCCGAGGAATGGATGGTCTCCGATCTCGCCGGGCAGTTGATGCTGAAACTGCCGCCAAGGTAGTCAATTCCGGCACCACGTAGATCGATCGCGATCACTCTCGTCGTTGACGCGAACTGAACCTGCGGACAACCGGGAATCCCATCACGCCGTCGAGTGGCCAAAGTCGTCCTTGACCTGGGACCACGAATTCACGTCGGTGCGTGCCCCGATCTTGCGAATGGCGTTGCGAAGCGAAGACTGTGGCTGCCCGCCGATTCGTGCGGCCTTCGGATTCGTCGAAGTATTCAATACGCGATGATCGTCCCGCGCCGCGTAAATCGAGCCCCCATGTCCGTTGGAAATGGGCCAACTGTCTTGAATTAAGGTGCCGCATTATCGGCACTCGATATACCAATCTGCTCGTAGAATATCCCCGTTGATCGTCGTCGGACATTGCCGCAAGCCGGCGGACCCAGGTACGATGGTCTGACTCGGGCATCGCATTCGCACTCTCGCCAAGGAGACTTTCATGGTTCGCACAACTGTTACGATTGCACTTCTGCTCTTCGCCTCATGTCTCGGATTGATGTGCGATGAAGCCATGGACATGCCCATGATGGATGGCGACGCGCCGATGGAATTGCCGGATGCGTCGAACGACAATTCCGAAATGCCCGACGAGACGCCACCCCCGCCGCCCAGCGGCGCATGCTGCCTGATCGACACGACCTGCTTCGACACGCTCGCCGCCGAATGCAACACGCTGGGCGGATCCTTCAACGTCAACGAATCCTGCGACAGCTTCAGTTGCCCGGGGCCGTCTCCGGAAGAGGTTCGTCAACTCGCCCACGAGCTTGAGGCAGTCATTCGCGCCGATTTCGACTTCTACTTGCGCGTTGTCAGCATCGTGGGTCGTGATTACTGGGATCTGAACGGCGACGAGCCCGCATGGACGAACGAACTCCTCGGTCGCGGCGGTGCGACGCTCGATCCGAACGGTTTCCTGACGACGAAGTCCTTCGCTGCGCGATACAGAACGATTCGACATGCTGCCATGTTGATGCGGGCGGCGGAAAACGCCGATCCGGCGCTGACCGACGAACAGGTCCGAAGCACAGCCGGTTTCGCGAAAACCCTACAGGCCTATTCCCTGTTGCTCGTCCTCAACTGCCAGTTCTCCAACGGGATCATCCCTGAGACCGCCATTGATGAATCCAATCCTGGCGATCATTTCCTCAGTTACACCGACGGACTCCAGCACATCGCGGATCTGCTCGACGAGTCAGCCACGCTGTTGACGAACGGCGGCACCAGTTTCATTTTCGACCTGTCGCACGGCTTCGCCGGCTTCGACAGACCTTCGACATTTCGACAAGTCAATCGAGCGCTTTCGGCGCGCGTGCGAATCTATCAGGGCGACAAGGCCGGCTCGATCAGCGGTATCGCCGGATCGTTCTTCAATATCAACGGCTCGATGCAGACGGGACCAGCCCACAGCTACAGCATCGAAACACGGAATCCGCTGTACAACCGGCCCGACGTCGATCTCTTCACGGTCCATCCAGCGTACATCGCCGATGCCAATGCGGGCGACCTTCGTGTGAGCAAGAAGACCCGGGCATATGTTCCGACAATGGATTTTTTCGTACCGATCTCGTTTGAAGGACTGGTTGGCGGCTTTCAGGTCAATACGACAACATCCAGCACGGCGTCTATTCCGATTATCCGAAATGAAGAGTTGATCCTGATCTACGCCGAGGCCCAGATCGGCAGCGACGTGAATGAATCCCTCGCGGCGATCAACAGAGTGCGCAATTCCGCGGGTCTCGGAAACTACCTCGGCGCGACCGACGATGCGTCGATGCTCAACGAAGTCATCAAGCAGCGGCGCTATTCATTCTTCGGCGAAGGCCATCGATGGGTTGATCTGCGGCGAACCGGCAAGATCGGTCAGATCCCTGCGGATCGTGTCGGCGACGTCGTCCACATGGAATTTCCGCGCCCCGGATCGGCAACGATCAACGGCATCTGATCGCGCGAACTTGTGGAGAGGCGTGGCCCAGGTCGTACTCGACCTGGGGTCACGATTTCAGCCCCGAGCAACCGCCAACTCAACGAAAAACGCCGCGATACAAGAACCGCGGACGTGTTGCCCACGTCGTACTCGATCTGGGGTCACGATTTCAGCACCGAGCAACCGCCAACACAATGAAAAACGCCGCGACACGGAAAGTGCGGCTGCTGCCGACTTGGCGATTTCTTCACAATCGCCCAAGCAATCAACACATGATCGTCATCCCGCGCCGCGGAATTCGTGACCCCATTTCCTTCGGACATGGGCCACCCGCCGAGTCGATGACCGGACCTGCGCATCTACAGTCGCAACCCGCTCACGCGCTCAATGAACATCCCGCGCGCCAGTCGCTCCCCCGGCCCCGCATCACTCCCCGCGTCCACGTGAAACACACTCACGCCGTTCGTGTACACGATGCCGCCATCCGCACATAGATCGAACGCCACAACGCCCGACGCAATCGCCGTCTCATCGCCATTCGGCGACCGCCGGATCAGTTCCCAGGTCCGCGGAACCAGCGGCTTGTCCGTGTTGCCGCCGCTCCGCTGTTCGCGATCGACCTGCACCCAGCGACCCCACAACATCAGCGATCGCTTGTCCGGTCCCTTCCGCTTCGGCCCCCCTGCCGTCATCAGCGGCTTCTTGGAGAAGATCATCGAGAACGTATTCAGAAAATGCACGAAGGCCCACGTCAGGCGAATGGGGAACAACACGACATCTTTCACAACGTGCCAGACGGACGACGCCGGGCGCAACTCATAAGGACGCCGAATGTAATAAAGAACTCCATCCGATCCGATGTGCGGCGACAGACAATCCTGCTCCTCCAGTTCGAGCAGCGTCGTCATCCGATCGTTCTCAAGATCCAGCTCGTAAATGCCGTACGGCGCCAGACCGTAGATCACGCCGTGATCGTCACGACCGATGCCGGCGCTCTGATACACGAGCTTCGTCGCCTGCCCCGGTACCCACGCCGGCGATTCATCGAGCGAATCGCCGCCCGTGACTTCGCGCAGACCGCCGCCGTCGCAGCGCAACACGCCGAGGCTGGAGGAACCATCCGGATGCCGAATCGTGCAGGCAAGCTGCCCTTCCGTCGGATGGCGGGCCAGATCGGCCAGCCGCATATCCTGCTTGTGGGCGAGCCGCCGCTCGTAGTTCTCGTTCACATCGAAATGAAAGACGCCGCCGACGGCGTCCGTCTCGATCGTGTAGTAAATCTCGCCTGGCTTCTCGCCGTCGACGACGCTCAGAAATCGTGCCGGATTGGAATCCGCCGGCATCCCCAACTCGCCGCCAGACACATCAGGCATGTCCGGCTGCGTCACATTCCACGCCATGCCGCTCGAACGCCAGCCATGCCGCCGACGATGTTCCGCGCGACGCTCGACAATTCCCTCGACAAACTGGCTCTCGACAGATCGCGGCTGCTGCCCGGGTAACACGAGCATCAGCTTGCCGTCCGCGAGATATGCAACGCCGGGCTTCGCCATACGAAAAACCATCTCCATTCAACACAAGTACCCGAGTGCCACTGCGCTCATGCAGTGCTGATCGCCAACCATCGCCGGAGTTCCCGGAATCCCCTCCGGCGACTCGGCAATATAACGGCTTCAATCGCCCCGATACAACCAACGGCCACGAAGCGCCGGGCAGGGTACTCCAACTGCAGTGCCTGCGGCGATCGAACAGATTACCAGGGCGGGTTGCGATGGATTGTTGCAACTGTTTGCGACACTTTGCGAGCGTTTGCACATGCGTGACGCTCAACGAAGAACCAATCCTCGCAGCGATCACTTGCTGAAGTTGGCAGGATGAAAAAAAATCGCGAATTCATCACCGCCCGGACCAGCCCATTGAATCCGTGCGCAGGGAAGTACGAAACTGGCTTGATGATTCGCTGCGGAATAAGGCGTGCGCCCGAATCATTCCTTGTCCACGCGCTGAACTTCGATCGAGATCGTGTCCGAAAACGGCGTTCCGGCTCGATAGAAATTGCCTTCTTCAACCACGCTGTGCCCGCCGAAGATGAGATGTCGATGGCCGACGGGATCGTAGACAGCCACATGATCGCGTCGCTTAGACGTGAGGATTTCCTTCGATCGCGCCCACTTCTTCCGTTGAAGATCAAATGCGTACACGCGGCGCGTTCCCGGCACCTTGCCGCCATCGATCGTGAGTCCGCCGACAACGACGAGTGCATTCGCCCTTTCGTCGAACGTCAACGTCGTGCCCTGAACGGGGCGCGGCGTCCGTTTGGACTTGGGCATCTTCGACCATTGGTCCGTCTTGAGATCGAGTACGAATATGTCCGTATCCATCACTCGCTCGGGCTTCGGATAGAGAACGTATCCAGCGCCGCCAAAGACGTACAACTTCTCATTGATCGAGTCGATCGCGGCCGAGTGGTTCCATCTTGCTGCCGGTGCGTTGTCGTCGATAAATTGCCGGGACCATTCACGGCGCTTGAGATCGAACGCCCAGAAATCCCGCAGCGGCGTATATCCATACTGGGGATGCGGCCCGCCGTCGCCGCCGTGCAGCAACAGGCGATTCCGCGCACCGTCGGCGACAAAGACCATGCCGTTTCGGGCAGGCGGCCAACTGTCCTTTGCCGGAATGGCCTCCCATGCCAGGGCGCCGTCACTCGCGAGATCGATCCGCCACATGTCCGCGGAAGGTCGATCCGCACCGCCGGTCCAGCCGCCGAAAAGATAGAGGGCGTCCTCGCTCTCGACGTAAGCGAGACCGGGCTTGGCGTCGGCCGTCGGCATCGATCCGCTCATCTTCAATCGCGACCATTCATTCGCGTTCAAGTCGAACGCGAGCAGCGACATGGCCTTGTTCTGACCATTCGACTGGGCGGGATCGGCGCCGAATGCGATCAGCCGATTGCGTTTTCGATCGTGGACAAATCCCGCGCCCAACATGGCGTGCGGCGCAACCGCATCAACATCCAGTTTCGAAAACTCAAGCTTCGAATCCGCATGGGAATGCGGACTGAGAAACAAGCCCGTGACAAGTCCGCACAGAATCCAGCGCCATTCACGATTCATCGGCAATCTCCGATCTGCATGCACAAGTCGCAAACTCGCAGACTTCACGCGATGCATCGAATTTCGTCGCGACTTGACCGATGCGTCCTTTCGTGCAACGGGCAAGTTCGTTCGCCTTGACAATGTCGGCCCGGTTCCGGACGATTATTCACGACAGGGGCCAGCCTCGCGATACCATGATAACAAACCACCCCCATCACTGTGTACGAAATCGCCCATGGATCTGACGCACATTTACGAGCGCAAGGTTGACCCGGAAGGACAGGATTCCCTCGCGCGAATCGGTCGGCTTGTCCAGCCCGGCAGCACGGTACTGGAATTGGGGCCCGCGACGGGTTACTTCACGCGTCATCTGACGGAGGCGCTCGGCTGCACGGTCGATTGCATCGAGTATTCGCAGGAGATGGCGGAATTGGCGCGGCCGTTCGCCCGACGCCTGGTCGTGGGTGATCTGGACCAGCTCTCGATCGAATCGCACTTCGAACACGGCGTGTATGATCATGTCATCGCGGCGGACGTGCTGGAACACTTGAAGAACCCATGGCAGGTCTTGCGCAGTTGCCGTGATTTGCTCAAACCGAGCGGATCCGTGCTGTTGTCGATTCCGAACATCGGCCACGCGGCCCTGATTTCTGAATTGATCGCCGGGCGATTTGAATATCGCGAGGAAGGCCTGCTGGATCGCACGCATTTACGCTTCTTCACGCGCGGCAGCATTGTCGACATGCTTCGTCGCACAGGTCTCCGCCCGAAGTCGATTGATCGAATCGAATGGATGGCGGAACGCACGGAATTCGCTCGCGTGATGGAGGAATTGCCACCGCGGCTGCGAGACTATCTGCTGACGCACGGAGACGCGCTGACGTATCAGTTCATCGTACACGCGGCGCCCGGCGAGTTGACGGACACTGAATTCGAACACGCCGTCGCCGAGGGCGAAGGCCCCGCGGAACCGTACTTCCTCTCTAAACTCTATTGGGCCGCCGGAACGACCGGCCTTTCGGAAGAACAATGTCTGATCCGGCCTTTCCCGCTGCGCAACGAGCCCTGTCGCATTGCCTTTGAGTTGCCGGAGGGGGCTTCATTCAACAAGCTTCGATTCGATCCGGCGGATCGAACAGGTTTCATTCGGTTTCATCGGATTCGTCTCTACGAGAAGAATCGGGATGGCGGCATCGGGGCGACCCATTTCGATTGTGATGATTGGCGTCAGATCTCCAATATCTTCGAACTCGACGATCTCGTGCCGGGCAATTCGGCCTTGAGCACGGCATTCATCGCGACGACCGACGATCCGAAGCTATTCTACTCATCGGAAGTTGATCTCGAGCCCGCGTCGGGCCATCGATTCTGCTTCGATGTTCAGATGAGTTGGCCTGTCAGTGCAGATTTCCTGGTCGCCGATTCCATCTACGGACGTCAGATTCAGCAACTCGAATCGAAGATGCAACTGAAAGACGCTCGTTTGCGCGACGTTGAACAGCGTGCGAAATTCCAGCAGTATCAGAACGCCGAGCTCATTCGCGCTCGCGATGAAGCCGCGATGTTTGAACCATTGTTCATCCAGCAGGAAGCCCGGACGCGCGAACTTGAGCGCGTTCTCTCAGAAATCTACGAATCCAAGGCGTGGCGGGCGATTTCGAAATGGCGACGACTCAAGGAACGCCTCCGTCGCAAACGATGATCGGCAACATCGTCGAAGGCAATCGGTTTCCTGTCCTGCAGTCTCATGCGCCGGCAGTCTGTTGCGACAGCATTTTCAATCGTCGCTCGCGGCGTTGATCGATCCAACCTGTGTACTTCTCCATATGCAAACGCGCTTCATCGACATGACAATATTCCTGCGCAGTTTCCAGGCCGCCGCGCCGGAGTCGATTCCGTTCCGAATGATCCGACAAGAGATGTAGTATTCGCTGCGCCATAGCGTCGTTGTCGCGCGGACGAACCATCAGGCAATTCTGACTGTCGCGAGCATATTCGTTGACTCCGCCTTCGCAGGTCAGGACACAGGCCGTTCCGCTGGCCATCGCCTCCAGGCCTGGGCGACCGAATCCCTGGAACAGCGACGAATCGATCAGAACGTCGCAGGAACCAATCAGCTGCGCGACTTTGTTCTGATCTTCGATCCGTCCCGCGTTCTCAAACGGGAATCCAAGGTCCTTGGGCATCCTGTCGTCATCCGTTCCAAAGAAGACGAACTGCACATCGGGACGCGCCGCATGAACGCGTCGAAACGCATCGACGGCCTCGTCGAATCCGCGTCGCGCGACACCGGGCCGGGCAACGGACATGACGCGCGGCGCCGACGAAGACGCATCCGTCAGCTTACGATCGCGGAAGATGCCAAGATCCAGTCCGAGATGGATCTGATCGCAGGCGGCGCCGTGCTCACGCTCGATCAGCCGTTTCAACCACTCGGACTTCACGATGCGATAATCCGTCATCGTGTACGTGGCGGCCGCCTTTCGACGATGGACGAAGTCATCCTCCGGATAGAACCAGACTTCGTAGTCCTGGACAAAATAGACACTGACAAAATCATGCCGCGCGCGAAGCGATGGAATGTAGTCGTATACCGTCGTCCAGAACGTGCCGATCACGATATCGCTTTCGGGAAACAGCCGAATCAACTCATCGCGATCGCGAAAAACGAGCGGCTGAACCGGCAGGTTGAAACGCTCAGGATTCAACTCGGGACACAGCGTCACAATCTTCACATCGTGGCCGGCAAGCACCATTTCCCTCGCGAGTTGCGAAACGGAGATAATTCCGCCGCAAATCGGCATCGATTCCGCGATCAGAAACGTGATTCGCATGCGTTCGCCCTGCGGCCAGCGATCCAGATAAGACTGTGTCGGATATCTCACGCGACGCTGCGTCGGATCGAGAAGGGTCCTCGGGCGCTGATGAAACCCGCGGACGGTATCCCGAGCGATCTCAGCACCCGTTCGCTGCATACGATTCGTCTCGCCGTCGACGATGCCGGATGTCTTCAAGTGCGACTGCGCGTCGGCCCGCCGCGCGCCGTCGAACCGATCCAGCGCGCGAGCCGCAGGCCTGCTCCACTCTGAATCGAGGATCGTGTTCCTCAGCAATGCGTCCCGCATGTATTGGAGCGGATTGCGATTGAGGAAATGATGGTAGTCGCGGAGATAGGCGTCTTCCCATCGCGCGTCGAATATCTTCCGATTCTTCTGGTAGCGATCGAGCCAGGTGCCGAAAGAACCGCAGCCCTTGTGATAGACAAATGCATCATCCGACGCAACGACGCGCAGCCCTTCCTCCGTCAGACGCATGCAGAAATCCGATTCCTCGCAATATCCGCGTCCGTAGACCTCGTCGAACCCGCCGAGGAATTCGAGATATCGTCGCTTGACGAGCATGCAGAAACCGACGGCCGTCGTCAGCGCCGGATAATCGCGACGACTTTTCAGGGCGACTTGCTCGGCCATCGTATTCATGTTGTAGCCGGGCGGCATCGGTACGGAGAGATTGACACACATGTTGCTCAGCGGATTCACGACGGCAATCGCCGGATCCGTCTGGGCGCATCGGATCATCGCATCGAGCCAGCCGTCGGTGACCATGATATCTGAATTGATCAGGCAGATATATTCCGCATCGGCCATGAACATGCCGCGATTCGCCGTCTGAACGAATCCGAGATTCTCGTCGTTTCGATGCAATTCAATTCGAGCATCCGTGGCGGCAATCCGCTCGAGCGCAGCGTACGTCGCATCATTCGCCGAATCGTCGATGAGTATCAGTCGAAACGGATAATCCGTGTGTTCAATCACGCTGCGCACTGCATCGCGAACGTAGTTCACGCCTTCGTAGATCGGCATGACGATGTCGCAACGGCCGTGGACCGTGTCTTTCGGATCCGGCGCACTCGCCCAGAGCGCCGCGGGCGAGGATGCCGTGCTGATGGAATCTCGCGTCGCGAACTCGATGGGTTGCTGAACATCAGCCGTCGCCTGTTCGGTCATCTCGGAACGCAGGCGTTCGAACCATCGCGTCAGGCAGATCAACTGCCACAAAGGTCGCGCCGTATTCACGTCCAGTTCTGTGTGGGCAACGATCAGGGCCTCGACGGCTCGCCGATCGATCAGGCCCAGCGACTCAAGCGTCCCGCCAAGAAGCGTGTCCCGGGCGAATCCGTGCAGCGGTCCCTTGAACCACTGGTAAAGCGGAACGTTGAACCCATGTTTGACGCGGTCGACCATGTTGGACGGAATGATGTCGCGCACGGCGTCGCGCAGGATCAGCTTGCCGTGATTGGCGCCGACTTTAAAACGGCTGGGCAGTGTGAAGGCCATCTCGACAAGACGATGATCGAGGAACGGCACGCGCCCTTCGAGTGAATGGGCCATCGTCATCTTGTCGAGCTTCGGCATCAGATCGTTGGCCAGCCACAATCGCGTGTCCAGCGCGAGCGCCCGCTGCAATGGCGACGCATCCGAGGACAGGTCGTCCAGCGCACGCGCTTCGACGTCGGCAACGATCTGCGGAGCCCGATCGATCGGGGGGCGCTTGTCCGGATGGGTCAGATTCCACAAGAACGTGGAATCCATCGAGTATGGGAAATTCGAAATAGGGCTCAATTGATTGTTTCGCGGACCGCCGATGAATGATCCGCCCATTCTCCAGCTCAACTGTTCCGAAAATGCGAGCCATTGTCGACGCTGATCCGATTCGGCCATCGGATCGATCGGCGCCCGCCCCATCACGAAAGGTCGATAGTAGGGATAACCCGCGAAAACTTCGTCGGCCCCCTCGCCCGTCAGAACGACTTTGACTTCCTTCGCCGCTGACTGCGAGAGCAGATACGTCGGCAGCATGGCCGGATCGGCGACGGGTTCGTCCATTGCCCACGCGAAGTCGTCGAGATTGTCGAGCACTTCCTTATCGGAGAATGCGATTGTCTGATGCTTCGCGCCGAGATCGGCGGCGATTTTCTCAAAATACGACGATTCGTCGCAATCCGGCTGCCCCGGGAACGCGATGGAATACGTTCGCAACTGCTGATCGCCAAGCTTCGCCATCATGCAGGCGATGATCGTCGAATCGAGCCCGCCGCTGAGGAAACATCCGATCGGTACATCGCTCATCATCTGGCGTTCGACAATGTCCCAGAGCAGATGTCGAAGCGCTTCCGTCCGCTCCGCCAGATTCGCGCCGTTGTCTTCTCCGCGATTTGGAAAACTCCAATACTTGTGCGTTGTGATGCGCCCGGCGCCCCACTCGAGGTAATGACCGGGCATGAGTTTTTTGGCGCCGGCGATCAGCGTCTGATCGTCGGGCGTGAACTGATAGGCAAGGTATTTCCAGAGTGCCGTCTCGCAGATCCGCGGCTGAAGGAGACCGCTGTGTGTGAGAGATCGCAATTCCGACGAAAATGCAAACGAACGATTCCGATGCACGTAGTACAGCGGTTTTACACCCAGCCGATCTCGGACGACGTAGGCCTTTTGATGGCGAGCGTCCCAGATGCTGAAAGCGTAAATCCCGTTGAGCTTCTTACAGAGTTCCTCGATGCCCCATTCGAGAAAACCGGAGAGGACGACTTCCGTGTCGCACGTGGTTCGAAATGTGTGCCCCGCCGACGTCAGTTCTTTGCGAAGTTCGTTGTGGTTGTAGCATTCGCCATTGTAGACGATCTGCACTTTCCCGCCGGCGCCGGCCATGGGTTGATGACCGCCGGCGACGTCGATGATGCTGAGTCGTCGCATGCCGATGCCGACATTTCGATCGGCGAATGTACCCCGATCATCGGGACCGCGATGCGTCAGGGCGTCGACCATGCGATCCAGGACGTCGGATCGGACGACGTCGTCATTCCGGGCGTTCAAAAAGCCGGCGATTCCGCACACGCTTTGCGCTCCTTTGGTTTGAGTCATCCGCGAGGATGGACGGACGTATCGATTGGCAACGCCGATGCGTTCGAGTCCGGCCGAAAAAATCCGTGACTGAGTCTGCTGAGATCATCACCGGCGAAAGATCGCCCGGCGCATGCGTCGAAGCACGAGGAGGAGCCGCCATCCGCGCGTCGCTTCCATCGCACGTGCGTGCTCATGGATATGTTGTGTGTGGACCAGCGCCTGCTTGAGATTCACGATCTCAGTCCTGAGGCGCTCGTTCTCTTCCCAGAGGGCGTCGCGCTCGCATTCGGCCTCCTGGAGCTGATCGACGACATCGCGAAGTCCGCGACGAAGCTCGTTCTCCTGCCTCGGATGATCGGCTGCGAGTTCCGGCGCCAACGTGTCGGAATGCTGCTCCAGTGCATGGATGGCGCGCGAAACACGATTGGAAAAGCCGTCGACGGCGCGCGACAACCGCTCTTCCGCCGATCCGGGTTCCGCCACATAGGCCACGCCCGCGTCCAGACCGTCATCGAGACTGGTTGTTCGCGACCTGTTGATCTGGGATTTCGGCATGCGCTCCTCTCTCAGGGGCCCCTACGATGCATTGACGAGACTCGTCCTGGTCGGCCACCGATACCGTCAATTATCCTACGTGCTCTGTGATAGTGTCAAGGCAAGGTCCGTTTGCGGACGAAGGTTGACGGGATTTGCATACCGCCCCATTTTCACAGGAACGCCGAATTCACGCTAATGGCCGATTTGAATCGAGAGCGCTTTGATGCGTTCCGATTTTTTTGCGTCGATCTCGATGTGAACGGCACCCCATTTTCGATCTCGCCACACCGGATTCAACTCCGTACAGAGCATGTACGTGTGCTCGCGATTGTCGGCCAACATTGAAAATCCGATCGCAGATTCCTCTGCGAGCGGGCGCTCCTGGTCGGAAGGCGTCAATTGCAATCTTGCATGGATCCGGTCCTCACCGTCATTCGATATCACATGGGCTTTGACGAAAATGCACGTATTGTATTCGGGCCGTCGACCGTCGAGCTCGATCGTAAGCACCTTTGAATGCGTGTCCGACGCGGATCGCTCGGCCGTGATCGTGAAGAAAGCTGCTCGATCCGCGCTCACTTCACAGCTTGGACGATGCACGTATGAGAATGTCAGATAGAGCACGATCGCGGTGCTGACGAATGCCGACGCCCCCAATGCCAATCGACGTGGTCGCACAGCGATCAATCCGATCGTTCCAAGAACGAATACGGGCCACAGCGGCACGGCAAATCGCGGCAGCGCGAACGTCATGCCGTGGAGCAGGCTCATGTAGGCGACAAGGGACAGTCCGAACAGGAACAAGAATCCGCCTTCGCGCGATCGAACCGTTATTCCGATTAGACCACAGACGGTGACAAATGTGCCAAGCAAAGTCCACCAGACGTAGATCAAGGCGGTTTCGCCGCGGCCGTCTATTCGGCACTTGCCGCGAAGCGTCGTGGATGGATAGAAGTGCCACTTGGGACCACCGATGAGTGTTCGTCCCACTTTCCGGACACATAGGGAGACCCATGCGATCGGACGTGCTCGAATGTTCTCGATGGCCGCCGCCGAGAGGCGCTTCTCTCCGTCGAGCGACATGTGACCGCCGGGGCCCTGAACCTTGTGATTCGGCCAGTTCATGCCCGAAAAGATCGGCTCATCGCCATCGGTTCGAAATTCGCTTCCGAGATAGAAGACGGCCCCTGCTCCATTGGCGATTCTCGGTACGCCGAAACAAAGCGCGTTCTTGATGATCCACGGCGACAGAAGGGCGCTGTGCACCGCGACAGAAAGCAGTACCCGTCGCCACGTCCACGACTGTCGGGCATGATCGGATACGGATCGACGACGCCGAAGCAGCGTGAACAGGCCATAGAAGAAGACGACTGCGAACGGCCACAACTGAAGCGATGGCCGGGCGTACGCTGCGATGGCCGTCAGGACGCCAGTCAGAATGACGTATCCCAAGTGATTTCGTACCTCTGCGCGATGCGCCGACCACAGCGCCGCGCACACCCAGGCGAAGGCCATTGGTTCCGTCAGGACTGTCGCCGAGAAGCTGACAACCTGATAGCCGAGGGCGCACAGCGCGAATGCGACGAGCGCCAGTCCGCCGCCCCAACGATCGCGAACAATCGAAGCAATCAGCCAGGAAGCTGCAATAATGAAGAGAATATTCGCCGCACGCGTCAGCGCGACATTGCGCCCTAACATGAGCA
>JAJDEC010000348.1 GCA_029259995.1 Phycisphaerae bacterium | reverse complement strand
CGTCAAGTCCAATGGCTGGCCGACCTATCACTTCGCAGTGGTTATTGACGATCACCACATGCAAGTTTCGCACGTCTTGCGCGCCCAGGAACACCTGATGAACACGCCGAAGCATGTGTTCATCCAGCGTGCCCTGGGCGTACCCACGCCGAAGTACGCGCATCTGCCGCTGGTGTTCAATATTGACGGCACGAAGATGTCCAAGCGCGACAAGCACAAAGTCGTTCGGCAGGGCGTCAAGGATTCGATCAAGCAGAAGAAGATGACGAAAGAGGCTGTTGCGGAGTTGACGGGCGCATCGGCGGATGCCGTCGAGCGCTGGCTCAAGAAGAAGGCCGATGCGGAACTCAACATGGATCAGGTGGTGGCGCTCGCCGCCGCGGCCGGTATCACGATCCCCGAGATCGATGTTCACGATTTCCGCATGTCCGGCTATCTGCCCGAGGCATTGTTGAACTTCATCGTTCTGATCGGCTGGTCGCCGGGCGGCGATCGCGAGACGCTGACGCGCGATGAGATGATCGAGTGTTTCTCGCTGGATCGCATCAACAAGACGGCGGGGCGTTTCGATCGCGAGAAGCTACTCGCAATGAATCTCGACTGGTGCAGCGCTGCGCCGACAGAGCGGCTCGTCGAGGCGTTCAAGGACTGGGCGAATCTGAACGATTCGCATATGGCGAAGCTCGACGACGCGACGCTCGGTCGCGTGCTCGACGCCTGTCGCGGGTTTCGCACATTTCCCGATGTCGTCGCCAAGGCGGGGATTCTGTTTGAATCTGATGACGCTGTCGTGTTCGACGAGAAGGCCGTCAATAAAGTTCTCGCCAAGAACGACGGCGCCGGCTTCGCCATGTTGGAGAGACTTCTGCCCGAGCTCGAATCGCTCGACACATGGACGCCTGGTTCGATCGAGGCGTTCGTCAAGCAGACCTGCGAATCGGCCGGCGTCAAGATGGGGGATGTGGCGCAACCGCTTCGTGTCGCCGTGGCGGGTCGCCCCGTCAGCCCGGCAATCGGCGAAACGCTCGTGTTCCTGGGGCGGGAAAAGACGATTCATCGAATTCGAGTCTGTATCCAGCAGCGTTGAGCAAAAGCCCCTTCGCGATTCATCGAGCCGACGCCACAATTGATGGAGAGGTCCGATCACCCGCCGATCTGCCCACATTGAGCGATCGGCGAGTGGAATTATCGGGAACCGCGTCGATACAATGGGTGTATCTCATCGCATGTGAGATGTGGATGCGAATGGGAGGCGCCCGCCCGAACGGTGTCGATTTCAATTCTCCATACCCCGAGTCCGGCGAATTCATCAACGGATAACCCGCATCCATCGAAGCGAATCGTCGACGGATTCCACGGTTCGATTTCGCAGGTTCGTTTTCGGGGAGTCTATTTCCTCGGAATTCTCATTGTCACGATCGCCATGATGGCGCTCGTGATTACGTATGTCGGCCTGATCGGGCTACTTGGCTACGGGATCTATTTTCACGCAGTCGAAAACGTCTGGATCATTCGAAACGACCAGGTTTCCACATCGATTCGACTTTTTCTGATGATCGCATACGCCGCGCCGTTCGTGGTCGGCCCGCCGATGATCTTGTCGATGCTGAAGCCGATTTTCGCCAGGCGATCTCAGGAACGGACACGGCTGACGCTTGATCGATCTCAGGAACCGGAGCTCTACGATGTGCTGGAGCGGCTCTGTGCGACGATTGGTGCACCGATGCCGCGCGACATCGAAGTCGATTGCCGGCTCAATGCGGCGGCCGGTTTTCGTGCGGGCGTCGGCAGCCTGTTTCGGCGGCGCATGTCGCTCGTGATCGGTCTCCCACTGGTTGAAGGTTTGTCACTGCAACAGTTCATCGGCGTCCTGGCGCACGAACTCGGCCATTTCTCGCAAGGCTTCGGAATCCGGCTGGCATATCTGATTCGTCAAATCGACAACTGGCTATTCCGTGTCGTCTACGAGCCGGACCAATGGGACGAGGCACTTGGGCAGCTCAGCAAGTCGATTTGTTTTCGACTCGGCTTTCTGTTGAGTCTTGCGCGTATCGGCGTCTGGCTCAATCGTCGGGTGCTTTGGGTCCTGATGTCGATCGGTCGTTGCATCAGTTGTGCGTTCACGCGGCGGATGGAGTATGACGCGGATCGTGTCGCGACGGAGATCGTCGGGAGCAAGGCCTACGAAGCGACGCTGTGCGAACTGGAGGTCCTGGCGATGGCCGAGCGACTGGCGCACGGCGATCTGGCCGCGTCGTGGCGAGAGAAACGACTTCCGGACAATCTGCCGTTGCTGATTGCCGCCCGGGCGGACGAATTCGGCAGCGATGATCGGCGACGAATCATCAATCGCGCCTTGGCGAAGCGCAACGGCGTGATCAGCACGCATCCGTCGCTGTCCCGACGTCTCGCCGCGATTCAGCGCCGCATGAGCCAGGGCGTATTTCGACAAGATGTACCGGCGACGTCGTTGTTCTCCAATTTCAAGATGATCGCCAACGCCGTCACGCTGACGGAATATCGATGCAGCCTTGATCTCAGCGTCGAAAGGAACAACCTCGTTTCAACCGACGAATTGCTCCATCAACGCGTGCAGACCGGCAAGGACGTCAGTGCGTCGAAGCGATTCTTCGCGGGCTGTCATCACTTGTATCTGCCGCCGTTGGCGCGACTCGATGCGATTGGCGCGCCGGCTGATCCGCGGGCTGCCGTGACGCGATTGAAATCGTTGCGGAGTCAATTCGACGGGCTCACTAAGGAGTACGGGCCCGCGTTCGAAGGCTACGCGGATTCGCAGGACCGGCTGAGTGAGCTTCATGTCGCGGATGTGCTATTGCGCGCGGGATTCAAACGGATCGGGCGTGACGCGATTGCCGTCGCGGACTCAACGCGCCGCACGGTGTCGCACAAACGGACCGAAGTACTGCGGCGGATCGACGAATTTCTGCCGAAACTGAAACTTATGAATGATCTGCTGGGGGAGCGCTTGAAGATCGCGTTGGAACTCGCCTGCGTTCCGGAAGTGGCCTTCAGGCTGCGACTCGACGGCAATCCGTCCGACGAAATTGAACGACTGCTGCCGGTCGTGTGCCGGTTCGAAATGAACGTGTCGAGCTTCCCGACGATCGCCCGAAACCTCGAGGCGGCGGCCAGCCTGATTCGACAGGCGCCGTCCAATGGCGACCTCGACGACGAATACCCGATGCTGATGCCGCTGGCCAGAAGACTCGTTCGGGAAACAAGAACCACGCTGGAAGGCGCTCGATATGCCTTCGAGGGCGTCGCTTATCCGTTCGGACATGCCGGCGAGAGCGTCTCTGTTGCGGATTATCTCTCGACGGACGTGACAGCCGAGAACGATGTCGTCGATGTCCTCAGGGCATCGAATGAGACGTTGGACAAGCTCATCGCGATCTATGCACGATCCCTTGGCCGACTCGTGCACATCGCAGAGCGCGTCGAACGCGCCGTCGGCTTGCCCATGGTCGATGACTCAGAATGAGATGTAACGTAGCACATCGCGGCGCAAGGCAGTTGTAACCCAAAGTGCGCCGTCTGGATCCACTGCGGACTTCTTGCGGGCGACTTGTCCTCTTCAGCGACCGCGACTCATCAGAGATTGCCGTTCAACGCCATCATCACGCCCAGTCCGGCGTTGATCACGGTCAATATCAAACCGACGATCGATGTGATGAATCCGGCCGTTGCCATTCCTGACGGTTTCTCCGCCCTCGCTTTGGAGCCCAGAACCAATCCGGTTATGCTCACGGCGAACCCGACCAGTGGGCACAGCCACATCACGATGCTGAGAATGCCCAACACGAGTGATGCGACTGCCTTGCCGTTGCCCTGGGGCTCCGGTCCGGATGAATGGTAATTGACGGGTGGAATCTGGTTCGGTTGCATGCTCAATGTAGACTTCCTCCTAAATTGAATTGCGGCTCAGGCTATCAAATCGGTGTGTCGTGGGCAAGAGAAAACGGACATCGACCCGCATGACCTGATATCCAGCGTTCGTGGTTCCCGACGTCGCAATCTGGCGTCATTTGAGCCATTGCGTATTATTCCGGGCACGCGAGCGCCTCGAACGGCCCGCTTTAGAAAGACATCATGAATAGCGACATCGAATCCGGACGACAACTGAATTTCATCGAACAGATCGTCGAGGCCGACAATGCCTCGGGCAAGTGGGGCGGTCGCGTCGTGACGCGTTTTCCGCCCGAACCGAATGGCTATTTGCACATTGGTCACGCCAAGAGCATCTGTCTCAATTTCGGCCTTGCGCAGAGATATGGCGGAACCTGCAACCTGCGATTCGACGATACGAATCCTGTTAAGGAGGAGTCGGAATACGTTCAGAGCATATCCGACAACATCCGCTGGCTTGGCCTGGATTGGCCGAACAACCAGGGCGACGTGCCGGAAACGGGTGCGTTGTTTGCGTCGGATTACTTCCAGACGATGTACGACTATGCCTGCGAGCTGATCAAGAAGGGCAAGGCCTACGTCTGTGATCTGACGCCGGAAGAAACGCGCGAGTATCGCGGCTCGCTGAATGCACCGGGCCGGGACAGCCCGCATCGCAATCGGAGCGTCGAAGAAAACCTCGACCTGCTCAATCGAATGCGAACCGGCGAATTCCCAGACGGGTCCAGGACGCTCAAGGCCAGGATCGACATGTCGTCGCCGAATGTCAATCTGCGTGATCCCGTCATGTATCGTATTCTGCATTCGAAGCATCATCGCACAGGCGACGCCTGGTGCATCTATCCGATGTACGACTGGGCCCACGGGATTGAAGACAGCCTCGAAGGCGTCACGCACAGCATCTGCACGCTGGAGTTCGAGAACCATCGACCGCTGTATGACTGGTTTATCAATGCGATCAACGAAGGCCGTACGGAGGATGGCTCCGGCGCATGGGGCAAGCGCATTGTTCATTCGCAGCAGATCGAGTTTGCGCGGCTCGAGTTGAACTATACCGTGATGAGCAAGCGCAAGCTGCTCGAACTCGTCCGAGAGAAGTACGTCAGCGGCTGGGACGATCCGCGCATGCCGACATTGAGCGGTCTGCGCCGCCGGGGTTTTACACCCGAGTCGATTCGCGACTTCTGCGCCGATGTCGGCGTCGCGCGATTCCGCGGCACGATTGACGTCGGC
>JAJDEC010000347.1 GCA_029259995.1 Phycisphaerae bacterium | reverse complement strand
ACTGGCGCGATGCTCGTTTCTCGCAGAAGTGGATCGATTGAAAATGCGAACAGACGCTCGACCACTTGCTGACGCGCGTGGTTCGGCCCGGCGAGCCGCTGCTCGTTCCGAGCCGCGACCGTCAGGGAGTCGGGCGCGCGTAGTCTGGCGAAGCGCGCGTATCCTGATCAACGAGCGCCGCTCACTGGCGCGATGCTCGTTTCTCGCAGAAGTGGATCGATTGAAAATGCGAACAGACGCTCGACTACTTGCTGACGCGCGTGGTTCGGACTAACGCGTCAGCAAGATGGCACTCCCGATGCGAACGTACCTTGCGTCCCCGGGTTGGCTGCATTCCGATTGAGCATCCTTTAAGAAAAGGAGCTTTATGATGAAAGGCAGAACCGACGACGCAGATTCAATCAGAAACCAGCCTCTTGCATACATGATCACGTTTCATACCTACGGCACGTGGCTGCATGGAACCCATCGCGGGTCCATTGTGAGGGCTCGAAACGTGCCGGGGACGCCGATTCTCGATGGCGATTCTGACTGGGAGCGGGAGCGATTCAAGTCGCAGCGCTGTGTTGCGTTCGTCCTGGGCACGGGACAACGGAGTGTTGTTGATCGAACGATTCGCGAGGTATGCGCTCATCGCAATTGGGAATTGTTCGAGCTGAACGTTCGCACGAATCATGTTCACGTTGTCGTGAACGCATCGAAGTCGCCCGAACGCGTGATGAATGACTTCAAGGCGTACGCGACGCGGCGCATGCGCGAGACCGGCCTGTTGGCGTTAGAGCAGGTCGTCTGGGCGCGACATGGTAGTACGCGCTATCTGTGGAATGATCGTTCTGTTGCGCTCGCCTGCGAGTACGTGCGTGAGGGACAAGGAATTAATCTGACGTAAGGCGCCAATTTCCGAGCCAAGTCATCGTTCCGAGCCGCGACCGTCAGGGAGTCGGTCGCGCGTAGCCTTGCGAGCGTCGCGTATCCTGATCAACAAGCGCCGCATGCTGGCGCTGCCGTTGTCTTTCGCTGACGTGGATCGATTGAATAGACTGACAGACGCTCGACCACTTGCTGACGCGCGTGGCTCGGATCGTCGCGCGTAGCCTTGCGAGCGTCGAGTATCCTGATCAACAAGCGCCGCATGCTGGCGCTGCCGTTGTCTCTCGCTGACGTGGATCGATTGAATAGACTGACAGACGCTCGACCACTTGCTGACGCGCGTGGCTCGGATCGGCGCGTGGCTCGGAATCTTTTCGATCACAAACAGCCCTAACGCACTTCCTCACTGACAACGACGCCATCGATCAACACGCCCGTACAGTGCGACGTATACTCAAACGGATCCCCGTCATACATCGCGATATCCGCGTCCTTGCCGACTTCGATCGAGCCGACGCGATCTGCGATGCCGAGGATCTTCGCGGCGTCGATTGTGCAGGTGGCGAGGGCCTGATCGAAGGTCAGGCCGTGCGCCGCTGCGATCGCTGTCTCGAACAGCACGACGCGCGTCTTGGGCACGTAGCTTTCGTAACCGCTTTGCATCGCAACGGGGATGCCCGCTTCGACAAGTCGCGCCGCCGTTTCGAAGCTGGCGTTCTCCGTCGTGCCCCGATGGCTGCGAATCATGCTGGGATGAATAATCACGGGCACGCCCGCCGCCTTGATCTCATCGATCAACAGGTGCGATTCGGCCGCGCCATCGAGTACGATGTCGATGTCGAACTCTCGCGCTAAGCGCAACGCAACGGAGATGTCATGCGCGCGATGCGCCGTTATGAGCAGGGGAATCTCGCGATTGATCACGCGGCCCAGTGCTTCAGAGCGAAGATTCCGATCAGGCTTCGTCGGTCCCTTCTTCTCCTTCGTCGCATCAGCGTCACCGTTCGAGCCATCGACATCATCCGCCGAATCCGGCTTGCCGTTTCGCGTCTCGCCGCCCGCATTCTCTTCGGCCTCGGCCTCCTCCGCCTCCCTGATCTTCTTCACATACGCCTGCGCCTTGATCAACTCGCCGCGCAGAATCGCGACGGCCTTCGAGCGCGTCCCCGGCGATTTCCGGTCGCCCTTCGTTGCCCAGTCGCCCAGCGTGCAGGCGATCATGGCCGTGTCGCGGATCGTCGCCTCGTCGACCGTGTTGCCCGCCAGCTTCACGATCATAGTCTGACCGCTGATGACTTCGCCCGGCGCGTGGCCCGTATGCACGGTCGTGATGCCGAAGGATCGGGCCCATTCGACGAGCCGCTCGCGCGGGTTGTAGGCGTCGAAGGCGCGCAGTTCGGGCTGAATCGCCTCGGAGCGTTCGATGATGTCCTGATCCTGTCGTTGGTTGAGATAGCCTGTCAGACCGATCGTGGCGCGGGCGTCGATCAGCCCGGGCGTCACGACTTTGGCGCGCAGCATCGTGATATCATCGGCGATGCGAATTTCGGCGGCCTTGCCGACGCGTTCGATTTTGCCGTCGCGAATGATGATGATGCCGTCCTTGATCGGTTCGCCGGCCATCGTGTGGATGACGTCGCCGCGGATGGCGATGGGTGCGTCGGCGGAAAGTGCCGTTGTCGCGGCAGCGGCGAAAACAATGAGCGGCATGATGATGCGAATGTTCATTGCGTGGTTTCTTGTCATCGACTGTGTTCTCCATGATCGAGACAACAGCCGTACGGGATATGGTTTTCCCCCGCCCCGTAGCCGCCGACGGCGTATGTGCGATCCCGCGGATTGGCGAGATCGAAGACGAGCCTGCCATCGACGTACGTCTGTTCAACTTTCGTATAGACGCTCAGCGGATCGCCGCTCAGGATAATGAAGTCCGCGTCCTTACCGACTTTCAGGCTGCCGATCCGCTCGTCCAGTTCCAGCATCTTCGCGCCTTCAATCGTCAGTGCGGCGAGTGCTTTTTCTCGTGACATGCCTGCGCGAACGGCCAGCGCCGCCGATCGGAAGAACAATCGCGAATCCGTGATCGGATCGTCCGTATGAAACGCGACCGGCACGCCCGCCACTTCCAGCACGCGGCCCGTCTTGAAGAGCAGGTCCATGGCTTCCAGCTTGCCGCCGGGGCTGTCGATCACGATAACGGAACAGGCCACGCCGGCCTTCTTGATCTCCTCGGGCACTTTCCACGCCTCGCTGACGTGATGCAGCACGACTTTGAAATTGAACTCCTGCGACAATCGAATGGCAGTCAGGATGTCGTCGTGGCGATGCGTATGAAAGTGGACGACGCGCTTTCCGTCGAGGACTTCGCAGATGCCTTCCAATGCCAGGTCGCGATCCGGTGCGTCCGTCTCGTCGTCCTCTGCCGCCTTGGCGAGTTTCTCGCGATAGGCTGTCGCGTCGATGAAACGTTGTCGAACCAGCGCCGCGCTCTTGGCGCGCGTGCCGGGGAACGGCGTGTCGCGCTGCGAATTCGTGCCGTTCGCCATCTTCATGCCACCCATGATTGAGCCGTCTTCGCGGCGAACGGCGAGATCGTCGATCGTGCGGCCGTCGTTGAGCTTGATGTAGATCGTCTGGCCGCTGAGCAGATGGCCCGAGCCCGGCATGACGTTGAGCGTCGTCAGACCGCCCGCCTGTG
>JAJDEC010000346.1 GCA_029259995.1 Phycisphaerae bacterium | reverse complement strand
TTCGGTTCATCACGGATTTGCGGGGACCATTGACGGCTTCTGCCGACGCGGCGGCTGCATTCTACAAAGTCCCGGCAGGGACGACATGAAAATAGCCCAGCCTTTGAAGGCTGGGATTGCGACGAACGTTTCCCTGCGCATTGCCGTCCCACAGGGACGGCGCGAGCCATGCGCGTGGCACTCAGTCCGTCCCTACGGGACGGAAATTGGTATTCGGAGCCGCGTACCCCAGCGATAAATCGCTGGGCTAATGTCAATGGATCCCTACGGGATCCTTCGCGGCGCACATTCCGACTTCCAGAGCGTGATACACCGTCGTCTGCCATAGCGTGTTGAGCCGTCGTTCCGAAATTCCGTGAAGAACCTCCTTCTATTCCGTGTGAAAGGCGACCGCTTAGAATAGGGCAACGAGACGTGGCCTATGAGTCTGTAGAAGCCGCCGTTGCGATCGGCCCGCACCCCGTCCGGATACCGCCGCATCTTGTGAATGCGTGATCCCTCATTCGAGGAATTATCTGTTGGCCGACTGGCATCTCATCAAGTTGATCTTTGAAGAAGTGATCGAACTTCCAGGGGCGCAACGGGCGGCGTCGCTGGATGCGTTGTGCGGCGATGATGCGATGCTGCGGGCGGGCGTCGAGCGTTTGCTGGCGTCGCATGACGCAGCCGGTGAATTCCTGGGCGCGCCGACGCTGGATCAGGGCGACTCGGGCGCGGGTGCGACAGCGCCGGCGGATGGGGATCACGTCCTGCCAAACCGCATCGGGGCGTACACACCGATGGAAGTCATCGGCGAGGGCGGCTTCGGAACCGTCTTCAAGGCGCAGCAGGACGTGCCCGTACGGCGCGTCGTGGCCCTGAAAGTCATCAAGCCGGGGATGGACACGCGGGAAGTCATCGCACGCTTCGAAGGGGAGCGGCAGGCCCTGGCGATGATGAGCCATCCGAATATTGCTGCCGTATTGGATGCCGGGGCCACGGCAGCAGGCCGGCCCTATTTCGTGATGGAGTTTGTGCCCGGCGAACCGATCACGACGTACTGCGATCGCAATGCCTTGTCCCTCTCGCAGCGGCTCGAATTGTTCGGACAAGTCTGCCATGCCGTGCAGCATGCGCATCAGAAGGGAATCATCCATCGCGACATCAAGCCGAGCAATGTGCTGGTGATACCGGCCGAGGCCAAGGGAAGTCGCACTGGGACTAATCGCGATGTCGTGAAAGTCATCGACTTCGGCGTGGCCAAGGCGACGGAACAGCGATTGACATCACACTCGATCATGACGCTCGACGGGATGCTCGTCGGAACGCCGGAATACATGAGCCCCGAGCAGGCCGATCCCGGCGAGCAGGACATCGACACGCGTACGGACATCTATTCACTGGGCGTGCTGCTTTACGAACTCGTCACGGGCACGATGCCGTTCGGCAGGAACACGCTGCGGCGAAAGCAACTCGCCGAGATTCAACGAATCGTGCGCGAAGTCGATCCGCCGCGACCGAGCCAGCGACTGGGCACAATGATGCGCCGGGCGGCGTCGCCAACAGATGCGCCACCGATCGACGATGTGTCTTCCGCGTCGAATTGCGACGCCGCGTCGCTGGACGCCATCGCGCGATTGCGAGGAACGGATTCGCGCCAGTTGGTTCGGCGCGTGCGCGGCGAGCTCGACTGGATCATCATGCGCTGCCTCGAAAAGGATCGAGCCCGCCGCTACGACACAGCGAACACGGTCGCCCAGGAGATCGAACGCTACCTGAAGCATGAGCCGATTCTCGCGGGACCGCCGGGAACGGCGTATCGGCTGAGCAAATTCGTGCGGCGCTATCGGGTGATCGCGGCGGCGTCCTGCGCCGTTTTGGTCGCGATCGTGGCGGGGCTGATTGTTGCGACCGTGGGTTTCCGCGCGGCCGTGAAAGCCCGCGACACGGCGGAACATCAGCGGACACTGGCCCAACTCAGCGAGGAGGCCGCGACGCGCTCCGCCCGCAAGGCGGCGGCCGTCAATGCGTTCCTTCAACAGATGCTGGCCGAAGCCGATCCACGAACCAGCGCCAAACGCGACATGACGGTTCGCAGCGCCCTGGATCGCGCCGTTCGGCGTCTGGATGACGGGGAGATGCGGGACGAGCCGGAGATCGAGGCCGAAATACGCCTGACGATCGGCCGCAGCTTTGCGGGACTGGCCCAGTTCGACGAGGCCCAGGCGCAGATATCGGCGGCTGTCGACGGCTGTCGGGCCTTGTTCGGCGATGCGTCGCGCGAATATGCGTCGGCGCTGCACGAACGAGGGGCGGCATTCAAACTGGCAGGGCAGCCGGTCGATGCCGAGCAGGCGTTGCGAAATGCGCTGGGCATTTTCGAGGCATTGGGGGCCGCGTCGGCGGATGAGGCCGCGGCGTGTGCCAACGATCTGGCGTTGTCACTGATCGATCAGCAGCGATACGACGATGCCGCACCAATCCTCGCGTCAGTCTACGACTACGCGACGAAGCCGGAAAACTCCAAAAAGACGCTTCTGCCCGAGGCAGTCAACAACATGGGCTCGCTGCACATGGCGCAGCAGCAGTTCGACAAGGCGGCGCCATTCTTTCGCGAGGCGATCGCCATCAATAACGAACGGCATGGCGATGTGCATCCCGTCACGGCGACGAACCACGACAACCTGGCCCAGGCGCTTCAGGGCAGCGGCGATCTCGACGGCGCGCTGGCGGCATTTCAGACGGCGCTGTCGATGCGCCGCACGCTCTTTGGCAACGATCATCCCGATCTGGCGACGACGCTGCACAATCTGGCCGTTCTGCACTACGTCCGGCAGGAATTTCCCGAATGTGAGAAGGCGTTGCGTGAGTCGCGCGACGTGTTCTTGCGCGCCCACGGACTCGCCCATTCTGACACACTGACAGTCAACGACAGTCTTGTGAGTGTGCTCGGCAGTCTCGGTCGATTGGAGGAAGCGGAAGCGCTGCTGCAAGAGGCGTTTGATGCAATTCGTGACGTGCCCGAGATCGACGCCGCTCGCAAGAAGGCCGTCGCTGAACGCCTGAGCCAACTCTATGCCGCGATGAATCGACCGGAGGACGCCGCCGCGTGGCGTCAGACAGCCGACAAGATGGCCGGCTCGGCCGAATCCATCGCCGCCGAATCCTCGCGTTGAGAATGAAATCGATCGCGCCGCCGGATCGCGAAGCAGCCGATGGCCAGCAGCCACAGCGTCGCCGGCTCCGGCAGGGCCGTGATCTCGAAATGGGCGGACCCCGTCGCAGTGGCGCGCGATCCGGCTGTGGAGGCCAGGGCCTGAGTGCGAAAGCCGAACCCAATTGCGTAGAGATCGTTGGCAGGCAGAGTTACGTCATTCATCGCAATCGCGAATGAAGCGCTCTGCACACCGCCGATGGTGTCATAGGATTCCGAGTCGCCGCCCAGCTGCATGAACGGACTGACTCGACTGACGCTCAGGCTGACCGCAGAAAACATCGGATCCGCCGACAGACTGTAATCGAGCGTTCCCGCGCCGGAGACGATGAGCGGGACCGATGGACGAATGAAGATGAACCCGGACGACACCGCATTTGCAATCCCCGTGTTCGTTCCGGCGAGATCCAGTGAGGCGCTGATGTCAAAGGTGCCGCCGCCCGAGTTCCAGTCGAAGTCGTACTGCGACGACGCCACTGAACCAAGGAACTCGACCAACTGGCTTGCGTGGAAGGGTTGCTCGACCTGCTCATGAATGGAGAATTGGCTCGACGGATTGGTGTCGTCGCGATCAACGCCAACCTCGAATCGCCAGTCTTCGATGAATCCGGCGCGGGCAGGGATAGCGCCAACAAGGAGGCTCATCGCCAATATCCGGGCTGTCAAACGCATGGGGAGTCGCTCCGGTTTCCAACCAACGATCATATCCGCAAACGGGCGGCGGAATCCACGTTCAATGCTCTTAGGCCCGTGGGCCTCGGGCCGAGTGGCCCATCCTCACCGAGGATGGGGGCGCGACGATGCCAATACGAACTGACCGCCCGATGGACGTCGGCGTTTGCATGCGCGATCGCCTCATCGTGCTCGCCTCATCGCGTTCGCTTCATCGCCCCGCCACCACTGACATCGTTGTGTACCCGTCTCGCTGAAAGCGTGAAATAGCGTAGCCCAGGGTGCAGCGAAGACCGCGCATGCGGTCGCAGCGAAACCCTGGGTTCGAGGCGACGAACAGATTTGAGTCCTGTAAGGACGAGATAATTCGGACAGCCGGCCATGCCCGAATGCCGAACAAGAAGCGCCGGCTGCCAACTGTGCCAAGAAACTGGCATCCAAGAGTGCCGCGCGACTCCCCGACAGATTGCTACGACCAGGTCATCTGCGTATCATCGTGCACCACTGAATTGGAGGGCCATCTGGTTGCATTGTGGAATAGCAATAAGGGAGTCTCGAAATGTTGGGGTTGAACGAAGTTGTCGCCTTCGATTTCTCTTCAGAATTACCGCGAGCCCGGATCCTGGCAGCGATCAACGCGAATTGGTGTTCGCCGCTCGATCATAGTCTCAGTCCGGATGACAATTTCAGCGGGTTCTCGGTCAACACGATTGCTGCCGACGACGCTGACGGCCGTTATGCGCTGAGCGTAGAAGTGTACATGCATCCCGGCCCCGTCAGCAAAATCATGGACGAGTTTGTGAAGCTCGCGATCGTGATCTACGGCCTATCCCATGGCGATCTCTATTTCTATCCCCAGACGTTCCCGGGAGAATATGACGAGATGAACACGGTTGCGATCTCATTTGACGAGTTTTGCCGGCAACCGCCGGAGGAATCCTCCTACTACAAGAGGTATCGGCTCTGCCGTGAGAATGAATGAACACTCGCAAATTGACTTCTTGTTCCATCTCCGGGGCGCGGGGGCGGGCGATGATGCACACAGGAATCAGCGCGGGTGGCCATCCTCTCCGAGGGAAAAGTCCGAGGGAAAAGTCAGGACAGTTACTACTTTCGGAGGATTAGCAGATGTCTTGGCGGCAAAAAGTAGTAACTGGCCTGACTTATCCCATGCCTCGCTCGACATCTGAATTTGGTGCTGCGCCGTGTGCTACTGTTGGCTTGCCCGATGCTGTCCGGGATTTCCGCCGCCCCTCCGGGGCGGGAATCCATGAAAATCGAACCCCCACGGGTTCCGTTCGACCGCTTCGCGGTTTTCACTCCACCCGTGGCTACATGCTGTCGCTCCTTCGGAGCTTTTTCGTGTTGGAAACAAACGTGTCGACTTTCAGATGGCCCACTCGTGTCATTCCGTCGAATCCCCGAACAGCATCGGACAAGCCAACAGTGGCACGCATTTGGCAGCCGATTTTGCCACTCACCGGCGGGCTGAGTCGCCGTCGTCGAGTCTTGATGTCAATCAATTGACGTCTTGGCGGAGGGCGATCCGAAGATCGTTCAAGCCCACCCATCATCATCCAATGTGTGACGACGTACAACGCTCGCCCCGACCAGTTGCGCTGGTTATGGGGCGCGGACCAATCATGCCGTACGCCTAATCCAGCGATTCGCGCAGGATTTACCTCCCCGTTACGCGGGATTTCGTTGACGCAGTCGCGTCACAAGATACGATTAGGCTGTGCTGCAACGAACCCTGTTATTGCTGACGGCCGTCTGGGCCTTCGCCTTGTCCCCCGTGCTTTGCATGGCGGGCGTCATGTCGCATGCGTGTGAACCGCATGATGATCACGTCGATGCCGTCCAGGCAACGTGCGTCGATGATGCATGCGAATGCGATTCTCACGACGAACACTGTTCGCACGAGAGCGATTGTTCCAGCGATCCCTGCCGATTGAATGTGACGGCCAACAACCCGAGCCGTGATGTGCTCGAGACAGTCGTCAACGCAGGCATCTTCGTCGAACTGCCTGTCCAGGCGGTTTCGTCCCACGATCTTCTGCACGGATATCTGTCGGCCCCGCCGCGAGCGCGCGGTCCCGCATTCGTCATCCACACGTCTGATCTGCCACTCCTGGTTTGAACCATCCTGATACAAGCGCGTCGCCGTCCGGCGAAGTCGCGCTTGGATTACTTCGTGGCGTGATTGCGCGCCCGGTTGCGTTCTGTCTACTCGGATGTGGAAACACCTGTGATTCGATTGATACCTCGATTCGTCTTTTTCTGCGTGGCGGCGGCGATGCTCTCGCTCGGCTGCGCCACGTATGAGCGCAAGCCGCTGGCATTGGAGGCGCTGGCCACGGATTGGTCGGCGCGCCCCCTCGATATCGAGCCGGTCATCGACTACTTCCAGTCGCTGACGCGCTCGCACGATCCGTCGGGCGTCGTTCGATTCGATCCGGCTGACGGTCTGTCGCTGTCGGAGGCCGAGGCCGTCGCACTGCACTTCAATCCGCAGTTGCGGCAGTCGCGTACCGCCGCCGGCGTGCCGCTGGCCAGCGCGGGCGAGTCGGGCTGGTGGCCCGATCCCCAGATGCAGGCTAGCGTGCTTCGATTCGTCAATCGGGGCGGCCGCCCCGGCGGCTTCAAGTTTGATGGCGGTTCCATCAACGGCGTGAACACGGGGCTCATCGGCCCCGCGGGGATCAACGGCGCCGGATTCGAACGCACACCGCCGGGCTTCCGACGCATCAGCGGCGGCGACTATGTCGACGATCCCCTGATCGTGAACGCCAGCCTGAGCATCACGCTCCCGATCTCGGGCCGCCTCGCCGTCGAGCAGGACGTGCGATGGGCGGAATACAGCGCCGCCTGGCGACAAGTGGCAGTCGCAGAATGGTCGATGATCGTCCAGCTGCGTGCCAAGTGGCTTGCCTATTCAGTCACGGCCAGGAAACTCGAACTCAGTCGGGACTATGCGGCACGGATTCGGGCAGTGACGCAGAGCTCGGATCGGCTTGCGTCAGTCGGGGAGTTGAAAACGACGGACGCGCGCGTGCTGCAGATTGAACTTGCACGATTGCGCGTGTCGATTCAGGCGTTGGAGACTGCGGCGGAACAGCAGCGGCTCGACCTTTTCGCAACGATGGGCGTTGCGCCGGATGCGCCGCTTCAACTGAATCCGGAAGTCTTTGTGTCGAATGTCGATGCCGACGTGTCGCAACGGCAGACGAAGCTGTTGGAATCCCATCCGCGCATCCAGGCGGCGCGCGCGGACTACGAATTCGCCGAGGAGTCGCTTCGACTGGAAGTGCGCGAGCAGATCCCCGACTTGAACCTCGGGCCGAGTTTCTCCCTCGAAGAGGGGTTCTCCCGGGCCGGGCTGGGCATCGGGTTTCCAATACCGCTATGGAATCGGAATCGTCAGGCGATCGCCGTGGCATTTGCGGAACGCGATGCGGCCGCCGCGCGGGCGGAAGCCGTCGTGCAGTCGTCGATCGCCGACATGGCCAAGGCGAATACGCAACTCCGGTTCGCGACCGAACGATTGGCGCTGTTGCACGCTGAATTGGCGCCGCTGGTCGACAAGCAGATCGAAGAAACCCGAACGCTGCTGGATCTCGGCGAAGTGGAAGTCCTGGTCCTGCGCGAGGCGTTGCGTGCGTCCCTCGAAGCGAAACTGGACATTCTCGACGCGACGCTTGCGCGTGCGGAAGCCGCAAACCTGATGAAGCAGATGCTCTCACCAACCTGGGTAACAGACTCGGCGCAGGGGCGCGGGGAGGATGATTCGTGATCCACTGGATTCGCCATGAACGAAGCGTCGCGATGCGCTCGACCTTTGTCCTAATGACGTTGATGATCGTCGCGGGTTGTGATCGCGTCGAAGAAACCAAGCCCGCTGGAAAGTCGGAAGCGCATGTCGAATCCGAATCAGGCACGACGACCAATCGGATCGCCATTCCGGCGAGTGTTCGCCAGAATCTCGGCATTACATTCGTTAAAGTCGAGCGTCGGGCCGTTCGCGGAACGGTCCGAATTCCCGGGCAATACGAATTGCGGCCGGAAGCCCGGCGCGACTACCACGTTATGCTGCCGGGACGAATTGAACTCCTCGTCACACGACATCAGCCTGTCAAACAGGGGGACAAGCTGTTCTATCTCGATTCGCCCGGCTGGTTGAAACTCCAGACAGAACTCGTGGCGTCCTTGAACGCCATGAAGCGGAGTCACGCTGATCTCGCCGTGGCGCAGGCCAACCTCAACGAACTGAAGCAATCGATCGAGTTTCTCGAACAGCGGCTCGCGAATCTGGCGAAGGCCCAAATGCGACAGGTCGAACTCGAATCCCAGTTGAGGGACAAGCAGAACGCTTTGCCGCGACTGGATGCGGAGTTGGGCGCGGCAGAAGTCGAATTCTCCGCGGCACACACGAGCTACGAAGTCATGCTCAACACGGCTGCATCGTTTGCCGGCATACCGGCGGAAGAACTCGATCCGGAAGAAGCCGCCGAGGGCCATTCCCACTTGCGGGAACGCGAGCCTCCCTGGCGTGCCGTGCAGCGACTGACAATCCGCGCCGAGTCCGACGGCGTTGTCGATCGACTGCCGATCACGAATCGCGGTTGGGTGGAAACGGGCGATCTCGTGCTGGATACAGTCAAGCCGTCGATGTTGTGTTTCCATGCCGAAGCGCTGCAGACGGACATCGGCAAGTTCCGCGACGAGCAGCTTGCCCGCGTCGTGCCGCCGCCCGGCGGCAGTTTTGACTTGCAGGACTACGCGGAGGGTCACATCCATCTCGGCGTCGAAGCCCATCCGGAGCGGCGCACGATCTCCGTGCTTCATTTGAGTGATTCGAATCCGAAATGGGCCAAGGCCGGAATGACGGCCTATCTCGAAGTGTTCACGGACGGCACCGAATTGCCTGTCAATGCCATTCCCGAGGCGGCCATCGTTCGCGATGGACTCCAACGCGTCTTCTTCCGCCGGAACCCTGCGAACCCCGACGAAGTCATTCGTGTGGAGGCTGACACGGGGGCGTCCGACGAACGCTGGGTCGAAGTCAAGAGCGGCGTGCGCGCTGGAGATGAAATCGTTCTGGGCGGCGTCTATCCGCTGATGCTTGCGAGTTCGTCGTCAGGTGCGCGGGAGCAGGGCGGTCATTTCCATCCCGACGGCACATTCCACGCCGGCGAAGACGACTAAGGGGACTGCGGAGATGCTTCAACGATTAATTCGGTTCTCGATCGAGAACGCAGTGCTGGTCGTCATCATGGCGTTGCTCGTCATCGCCCTGGCCGTGTACCAGGTGCCGCAGATGGCAGTCGATGTCTTCCCGGAGCTTAATGCGCCGACCGTCGTCATCATCACGGAGTCGCCCGGATTGGCGGCCGATGAAGTCGAGCAATATGTGACCTTTCCGATCGAAACATCCGTCAATGGATTGCCCGGCGTTCGACGCGTGCGCAGCGCCAGCGCGATCGGTCTGTCCATCGTCTGGGTCGAGTTCGATTGGGGCGTCGATATTTATCGCGCACGCTATCTCGTTTCGGAGCGCCTGATCCTGGCCGAAGAACGACTGCCGAAAGATGTCCACACGCAGATCACGCCCGTCACGAGCATCACGGGCGAGATCATGCTTATCTCGTTGCGATCGCCGGACAGAAGCGTCAGTCCGCTTGAACTGCGGGCGTTCGGCGAGTTTGAACTCCGGAATCGCCTGCTGAGTGTACCGGGCGTGTCGCAGGTGGTTGCGATCGGCGGCGAACTGCCGGAATACCAGATCAACGTCGATCAGGATCGACTGCGCTTGTACGATCTGACGATCAAGGATGTCGTCAGCGCGGCGTCACAGGCACACAGCACAGCCGGGGCGGGTTATCTCGCCAATGTCGACGGTCTCGAAATACCGTTGCGACAGACGGGACGCGTTCAGAGCGTCGAGGATATCCGGTCGACAATCGTTCGATATAGCAATGGCGTGCCGATCAAGATCGGCCAGATCGCGGATGTTCAAGTGGCGCCGGCGCTCAAGCGCGGCACCGCGTCGGAGGGCGGCGAGCCCGCCGTTGTCCTGAGTATCCAGAAGGCGCCCGGTACGAATACACTGACGCTGACGGACGCCGTGGACGCGAAACTGGACGACGTCGAGTCCGCGCTGCCTGCCGGTATCGCGATCAATCGCCACATCTTCCGGCAATCCGATTTCATCAACCTGTCGTTGAGCAATGTCCTGGCCGTTGCACGGGATGCCGCAATTATTGTGGCCGTCGTTCTGCTGTTGTTTCTGATGAATGTGCGGACGACGTTTATTACGTTGACAACAATTCCACTGTCTATCGCGATCGCGCTGCTTGCCATGTACGGATTGGGCGAAACGATCAACGTCATGACATTGGGGGGGATGGCCGTCGCCATCGGCGTCGTCGTGGATGACAGCATCATCGACGTCGAGAACGTGTTTCGGCGCCTGCGCGAGAATCAGGCCTTGCCGGAAGGCGATCGCAAGGCACTCAGAGAAGTCATCTTCACGGCGAGCAACGAGATTCGCAGTTCGATCCTCTTTGCCACGCTGATTATCGTGATCGTGTTCATCCCGTTGCTCTTTCTTCACGGCCTGGAAGGCCGATTCTTTCGACCGCTTGGCGTGACATATATTCTTGCCCTCGGGGCGTCGTTTGTCGTGGCGATGACCGTCACGCCGGCATTGTGTGCGTCATTGTTGCGAGGACGATTGGGCGCGTCGGACGCCGAGACGTTTGTGGTGCGTTACCTGAAGGCCGCGTATCGGCCGACACTGCGATGGGTCGTCCAGTTCCGAAAGCTGACAGTCGGCATCGCCCTGATGCTCACGGGACTGAGCCTCTGGCTGGCAGGCACTTTCGGCACGAGCTTCCTGCCCGAATTTAACGAGGGGACGTTTACCGTCTTCCTGATGGCGCCGCCCGGAACGTCCCTGGAGGAAAGCGATCGTATCGCGACGGGTGTTGAGCGAAGGCTGTCGTTGCTGGAAGGCGTGCGATCCGTGGTGCGGCGGACGGGCAGGGCCGAACGCGACGAACACGCCGAACCCGTCAGCAACAGCGAAGTCGAAGTGACGATCAAGCCGGGATTCAAGAAGGAACTCGTTCGTCACGAAATTGACGAGATACTCTCCGCCGTGCCGGGCATCACGACGATGATCGGTCAGCCCATCGAGCATCGGCTGTCGCATGTGATGTCCGGGACACCGTCCGCCATCGCAATCAACGTCTTCGGCGACGATCTGCGCGTGCTGCGATCGCTGGCCAGGGAGATCGAGGCGTCGATCGAGACATTACCCGGCGCGCGGGACGTGGCGGCGAATCGCGAAATCATGATCACGTCGCTGCCGATTCGCTATCGCCACGATGAGTTGGCGCGATGGGGCCTGACGCCGGCCGATGCGGCGGAGCAGGTGCGTGATGCGATATTCGGGGAGCAAGTCGCCGTCGTCAACGAGGGTGTGCAGATCATGGACATTGTGGTTCGGCTGGCGCCGGAACATCGCCGTCGCATTGATCAAGTCACAAACCTGATGCTGCGCGGTCGCGACGGCAAACTGGTGCGCCTGAACGAAGTGGCCGATGTCGGTGTGGAAAAGGCCTCGAATTTGATCAGTCGCGAGAATGCGCAGCGCAAGGCCGTCATCTCGTGCAATGTTGCCGATGGATTCAACCTCGGCGATCTTGTGACGGAGGTCCGGCGTCGTGTCGATCCGATTGTGCGCGAGGCCGGATACTCTGTGACCTACGGCGGTCAATTCGAAGCACAGCAATCGGCGGCGAAGACGCTGTACGTCATGGGCAGCGGCGTTGCGATACTGATGCTGCTCCTGTTGAGTTCATCCCTGGGTTCGACGCGATCGGCCATGCTCGTGATGATCAATCTGCCGTTGGCCCTGATCGGCGGCGTTGTCGCGATTTTCGTGGCGGAATCTGACAACGTTTTTTCGAATTGTCTGGCGCTGTTCGGGATCGGAAGTCGCTACGAACCGCCCGTGATCTCGATCGCGAGCCTGGTCGGCTTTATCACGCTGTTCGGCATCGCCGTGCGAAACGGAATCCTATTGATCAATCACTACTCGCATTTGATGCAGGAAGAGGGGCGCACGCTACATGATGCGATCGTCGTGGGATCGGAGGAGCGGCTGATTCCCATCCTGATGACGGCGCTGACAGCCGTCCTGGGATTGCTGCCAATCGCCTGGGCGGCCGGCGAGCCCGGAAGCGAATTGCTGGCGCCGTTGGCGATTGTGGTTCTCGGCGGACTCGTCACGTCCACACTGCTGAACCTCGTCGTGGTTCCGGCGGGCTATGCACTGATATTCAGAGCCCGATCGGAAAAACGCGTGTGACGACATCGCGACATCCGAGATGAAGATAGGATATGATCCAGCTGTGTTCGATTCAGTGTCTGTCGAAAATCCGACAAGTAACATGAGGTGCCGACGTGAATAGACTTGCGACTGTTGTGCTCATTAGTTCCGCATTTTGGATGGCCGGCTGCAAAAGCGAATCCAGCAGTCCGCCTGCCGCCGTGAATGCCAATGAGAACACGGCGAAGCCCACGGAAGCCAAGAAAGGGGGCGGTCATCACGGAAAGCCCATTGCCCTCGGCGAAGCAAACATCGGGAAATTCAAAGTGCGCGCTTCACGCGATGATGGGGCGATTGTGGCGGGCAAAGATGCACCGATCGACGTCTGGCTGACGGGCGATATTTCCAGGGTTCAGGCCGTCCGTTTCTGGATTGGAACCAAGACCGCGGAGTCG
>JAJDEC010000345.1 GCA_029259995.1 Phycisphaerae bacterium | reverse complement strand
AGCGGATACCATGCTAAACCGTCGATGCAAATCGACACCAATCTGAGCGACAGAAACAGAGTTCTTCATGGCTGTCTCCTTTTTTGGATTCCACGCCAAATGGTAACGTTTGGCGGGGAGACAGCCTTTCATCGAATTATTTTCATGTCGTCCCTACCGGGACTTGGTGGAATGCAGCCGCCGCGTCGACAAGAGCCGTCAAAGGTTTCCGCAAACCCGCGATGAACCAAGAATAAGAGCCGGCAGTCATTTCGATTGCCGGCTCTTTGAATTTTGCTATGCGGATCGCGTTGTGAGGGATCAGCCGCGGGCCTTGCCGTACAGCTCTTCGACCTTCTTCCAGTTGACGACGTTCCAGAATGCGGTGATGTAGTCCGGTCGTCGATTCTGGTAGTTCAGGTAATACGCATGCTCCCAGACGTCGAGACCGAGGATTGGCGTCATGCCGTCCATGAGCGGTGAATTCTGATTCGGCGTGCTCGTGACGGCGAGCTTGCCCTTGTCATCGACGCAGAGCCATGCCCAGCCGCTGCCGAAGCGCGTGGCCGCGGCGTTGGCGAACTTGTCCTGAAAGCTCTTGAAGTCGCCGAAGGCGCCGTTGATGGCGTCGCCGATACCGCCGGATGCGGCGCCGCCGCAGCCCGGTCCCATGATCTGCCAGAAGAGATTGTGATTCACGTAGCCGCCGCCGTTGTTGATGACGGCAGTTCGGATGGCCTCCGGCACGCTGTTGATATTCTTCAGGATATCCTCGGCAGATTTGCCCGCCAGATCGGCGTGGCCTTCGAGGGCGGCGTTCAATTTGGCGGTATATCCCGCATGATGCTTGCCGTGATGGATTTCCATCGTCCTGGCGTCAATGTGCGGTTCGAGGGCGTTTGCGGCATACGGCAGCGGGGCGAGTTCAAAGGCCATGGTATCTGCTCCTTGGAAGTGTTCGGCTTCGCGGTTTGGCTTAATTCCATTGGGAATGTAGCGCGAGGCGAGAAATGGGTCAAGACGACGGGCCGGCGTGCGTGCCGCCCGGCCGTTCACGGATCGGCGACGGGCCTTAGAATGGCTTGTTTCCGGCGTCGTTCCCTCACGATTCGCCGAAATGATGAATCGCTTAACGCGACGAAAGGCCCCTGATATGAAACTTCAAAGACGCCCGCTGCTGCTGATTGTCCGCGACGGCTGGGGACACAATCCGTATCCCGAATGGGACAAGGCAAACGCCGTCGTCAAGGCGACGGCGCCCGTCGACACCCGGCTGCGTGCGACGTATCCGTGGACCCAGATCAAGACCAGTGGCGAGGATGTCGGGCTGCCCGCCGGCGTGATGGGCAACAGCGAAGTAGGGCATCAGAACATCGGTGCGGGGCGGATCGTCGACCAGGAAGTCATGCGCATCACGCGGCGGATTCGCGACGGGTCGTTCTTTGAGAATCCGCAATTCATCGCCGCCGTGAAACATGTCCAGGATTCAGGCGGCACGTTGCACATCATGGGATTGTGCAGCAGCGCGGGCGTGCACTCGACGTTGGAGCATTTGTACGCGCTGCTCAGGCTCACAAAGATGCGCGGTCTCGATCGCGTCGTGTATCACGCGTTCGGCGACGGGCGGGACACACCGCCGCAGTCGGGCATTCAGTTTATTGCAGAAGTCGAAGAACAGATGCGCGCGATTGGCGTGGGGCGCGTGGCGTCGGTCATTGGTCGTTATTTTGCCATGGATCGTGACAATCGCTGGGATCGCGTTGAGAAGGCGTATCGATTATTGAAAGACGGGGACGGTGCGGTCGTTCCGGATGCGGCATCGGCGTTCCGGCGCTACTACGATTCGCCCAGTGAATCGAGCCGAAGCGGCGACGAGTTCATCGAGCCGACAATTGTCGGCGAGTCTTCCTCTATTCGCGACAATGATGCCGTCATCTTCTTCAACTATCGCGGCGATCGACCGCGGGAGCTGGTGAAGGCGTTTGTCCTGGACGATTTCCCCTATCGCGACGGCGACGAGATGCAGGGGTTCGATCGCGGTAAGAAGCTCAAAAATCTCTACTTCTGCACGATGGCGGAGTACGAAACGGGTTTGCCGGTCGAAGTCGCCTTCGAGCGCCCCGCGAAGATGGTCAACATTCTCGGTGGGTACGCGTCATCGCTGGGCCTGAAGCAGTTTCGCTGCGCCGAGACGGAAAAGTTCCCGCACGTGACATTTTTCTTTAACGACTATCGCGAGGAACCCTTCGGCGGCGAGGATCGCAAGATCGTGCCTTCGCCAAGGGATGTGACGACGTATGACCAGAAGCCCGAGATGTCGGCCCGGGGCGTGACGGAGGAGATGCTGCGGCGGATCGAATCCGACCAGTATGACTTGTTCATTCTCAACTACGCCAACGGCGACATGGTCGGCCACACGGGCAAGCTCGGCGCGGCGATCCAGGCCGTGGAATGCGTGGACGAGTGCGTCGGCAAAGTGATTGACGCCGTACTCGCGAAGAACGGGGCGGCCGTTGTCACGGCGGATCACGGCAATTGCGAACAGATGATCGATCCGGGGACGGGCGGTCCGCACACGGCGCACACAACGTACGATGTCGATCTAATCGTGGTCGACGATCGACTGAAGGGCGGAAAGCTGCGCGAAGGGGGGCGACTGGCGGACATCGCGCCGACGTTGCTGGAACTTGGGGGGATTGAAAAGCCCGCAGAGATGACGGGGGAGTCGTTGGTGGTTCGATCGCGTTGACGACGAAATCAGATCGAGAGTTGTTTCCGCAATTCTAGCAGTTCCGAATACGCCGGCTTTGGTGTGCAATCAAGATTGAGGATGCCGTCGAGTGAGTCGGCATCGGCGAGGCGATGGCAGCAGACGGATTCGACGAATGGCTTCGACAGTGCGATTCGGAAGACGCGGCCGAACCATTCTGCCTGGACGGCGTCGGACCACTGTTCGCGCCAGCATCCCGCGGCTTCCGTCGATCCGCCCGACGGCACGCCGGCGAGCAGGATGTGAATCGGCTTGCCCATGGCGCCGAATCGATCGAGCATGCTGGAAATCTGCATCGTGTCGCGCATGAAACCATTGGCGTTCATGGCGTCGACGCTGAATCGCAGATCAATTCCAAATGCGTCGAAGTGGATACCACTGCTGACGGCCATTTCGGCATAGAGCAGCGGCGGAATCGTGCGCGGATCGCTGGCGTAGTATTCGCCCCATGGCTGCGTGATGCCGATGACGGACGAGCTCTTCGGGCTCGTCTGTTTGATCAGGAGTGACGTGATGCGCGTCAGTTCCATGATCTGTTCGAAGGTGAATCGGAATTCGTTGTGCGCGTGAGCGCCGCGAATCGCCTCCCACACATGCACATAAGGGCCGTACTTGCGAAGCATCTGGCGGACGTGGCGCGTGACGCAGTCCCGAAACTGCTCGTAATTCCTGGCTGTCTTCACAAGCCACGCGGGAAGCTGCGCCGGATCAAGCGTCAGAAGCGACTCGGCCCAGACGGCCATCTTGTTCTGTCGCAGCAGGTTGAACCACGGCTCGCCGGCGGCAGCCACGTACTCGCCTTCTGTTGGCTCCAGGTCACGCCATGGCAAGGGCACAAGTCCGAATTCAAAGGCCTGGGACAATTGCTGCTGGTACTCCCCCGACGTCTTGGAAGGATCGATTCGGCAGCCGAACATCCGCTTGGACAACTGGTTCGTTGCGAGCCGACGATCGAGGAAGACTTCGGCGTGGAATTTGCTCAATGCCTCGCCGACGCATACGCCCTCGGTTATCGCCTTGTCGGCCAGTTCCGCGGCGGAAGCGTCGCTGGATGCCGTAATCGCATCGATGAGCATCTTTCGCGCCGTATCAACACGGTTATAGAGCTCGCGGCCATCTTCGAAATCGTAGAGTCCCCAGTCTTCGCGCTTCTGGCTGATACGCATGAGTTGCCCGCGGGCAAGTTCCACATGCAGGTTGTATGGGGCGTCGCGTTCGCTGAGGCGGGGCGTTTCCATCATGACGCGGCCGACGCCCTGGACCTGCCAGAGGATCGCCAGCGCGGCGGCGCCGCGCGTTCTCGATTCGGCGATGATCTCGCCGTTCACGAATTTCAACTCGGCGCGGATCGGAACACGATCGTTACCAACGAGGTAGGCGCTCGAAAGGTCGAACGTCGGTACCGGCTTGCCGTCTTGTAGAATCTTGAGTCGCAGCATTCTTTTTCGCGGCGCGGCTTCTTCGGGCCGCTGGGTCCTTTACGTGATAGAGGTCAATGATATAGATCGAGGGCGGGGACGTACACCTGTAGCGAAACCTGTGGCGTTTGTCCGAAAAAGTTGACGCGACAGCGCTGCAATCCCGATTTTCGTCATTCGTTCGGCAACCAGAGGTACGCCTCGATATCAACGCGGCCCGTCGTGCTGACGTTCACGCCTTCTTTCCTGAGGCGCGAACATTGCCGGTTCGCACCCTGGCCCGAGCGCGGTCGAATCGTGCCGCCGGCGCCCACGACGCGATGCCAGGGAATCCTCTCGGCCAGCTCCGACTCCGCCAGAAAGCGGCCGACGAGGCGGGCATGCCGGGGCCAGCCGATGGCCGCGGCCAGATGCCCGTAGGTGGAGACGCGGCCTTCCGGGATCGAACGGATCACTTCGCAGAGTCGCAGAATGGCAGGATGCGGTCCGAACGCGTCGTCGACCCGAAGCGTGGGCGCAGCCTCACGACTCGGTCTCTCACCATGGGATGCCCGACGATGCGCATCGGTTCCGCGACGTTCAGTCGGGCGGGATCGGGTTGATCGGGGGCTTGCCATGAAGTACCGATACCACGTTCTCGGCCGCCATTTCGGCCATACGATTCCGCGTCGAGACTGTTGCCGAGCCGATGTGGGGCAATGCGACGACATTGTCGAGTTCGAGCAATTCCTTGGGAATTGCGGGTTCGCCATCATAAACGTCGAGGCCCGCCGCTGCGAGACGGCCCGAACGCAGGGCTTCGATCATCTCCGCGTGGTCCACGATGGCGCCGCGCGCCGTATTGATGAGAATGGCGCCGCGCCGGATCTGTTGAAATGCGTCCGCATTGAGTAAATACCGCGTGTTGTCCGTCAAGGGCACGTGAAGCGATATGAAATCGCTTTGTCCGAGGAGCTCGGGCAGTGGAACGCGTTTGGCGCCGAGTTTCGTCATCTCGGGCTTGTCGCTTCGGGAATGATAAAGAATCGGCATGTCAAAGCCGGCGGCGCGTCGGGCGACGGCCGTGCCGATTCTGCCGGCGCCGATGATTCCGAGCGTGCGCGCGTGTACGTCAGCACCCAGAAACTGGAGCATGCCCCATCCCCGCCAGGCACCAGCGCGAACGAATCGTTCCGCTTCCCCTAGGCGTCGAGCCGTCGCAAGCATGAGGGCCCACGTGAGATCGGCTGTCGCGTTCGTCAGGACGCCGGGCGTATTCGTGACGACGATGCCGAGCTCGTTGGCCGCCTGTAGGTCGATATTGTCGAAGCCGATGGCGCACGTGGCGATGACTTTGCATCGGGGAACCGCCGCTTCCAGCACGCGCCGCCGGACGGGGTCCGTTAACTGGCAGATGACGGCGTCGACATCCTTCACGGCGTCGGCGAGTTCGCCTTCGCGATATTGCCTGGCCTGTGGATTCATTCGCACGCGGAAACCCGCCTTCTGAAGAATCCGAACACCGATCTCGGGGATCATCCGAGTCACAAGTACCGTCATTTCGCTCATGATCGTAGTTCGTCTCCAGTCTCTTGCTGCCGATGAATATCGGGGGGCGGCGGTCCGACTTCCGTCAGGCAATGGGATTCGCCGCGATCGCCGATGACACGGGCGTGCGTGTCGCGCGGCGGCCTGATTGAGGCGGGCATCATAGCTGGAACGCAATATCCGCGATATGCTGAAATCCTCAGCCATGCATCGCGGGCGGCAAGGCGCCGCAATGCGATCGGAATACATCGCCGAGCAGACAGGATTCGGCCCGGACCGGTAAAGACGCGGTAATGTTCGACAATCTCATCAATCAGTTCACGGGAATCATCGACCGGGCGCAATGGCCCGACCTGGTCGAATTGCTGCTGATCGGCGTGGCGGTCTATGCCGTTATGCGATTTCTGCGCGGCACGCGCGGTGCACGATTGTTGCGCGGTTTCGTGCTCCTCCTGTTGGGCAGCACGCTGACGCTTTCCTGGATCGCAAGTCTCTTCAACATGGAGCGCATTCAGACGCTGTATCCGTTTTTCACGGGCGGCTTGTTCCTCATGGCGCTGGTTGCGTTTCAGCCGGAGCTGCGTCGCGCGTTGATCCGACTGGGGGCGGCGACGTGGTTTGCGGATTCGCCGCAAGCCATGGATCGCGTGATCGAACAGGTGGTCGAGGCATCGGCGTATCTCTCCAAGAACAAGATCGGGGCGCTTGTTGCGTTTGAAAAATCGACGGAGTTCGGCGCCCTGATGGACGCGGGCGTGCGCCTGGATTCGGAAGTCACGAAGGACCTGCTGACGACAATCTTCTGGCCCGGTACGTCGCTTCACGACATGGGCGTCGTCATCGCACAAGGGCGTGTCGCGGCGGCCGCCGTGCAGTTTCCCCTTGCCGATTCGGACGAAGTCAGCATCGCGCTCGGATCGCGCCATCGTGCGGCGATCGGGTTGTCCCAGGAATCGGATGCGCTGGTGCTTGTTGTCAGCGAAGAGAACGGGATCATTTCCGTCGTGCAATCCGGCAACATGCAGCGAAACCTGACACCGGAAAGTCTCCGACATATTCTGCGTGCGGAATTGCTGCGCAAGAATGACACTGAGAAGGACTAAGGGGCGCGCAACCAATGGCCAGTGAATCGGAACCCATCGGACGCAGTATTCGTACTGGAATCGTCGTGGTGGTTATCACGCTGCTGATCTGGATCGCCGCCGATCAATGGGTGACGACGGAGCAGGAATTCGGCATCACGATTCAGCCTGTCAGCACCAGTCGCGATCGATTCGTTGCCCTGGCCGAGCCGCCGTATCAGCGCACGATCCAGATCGAGTTGCGCGGCCGTCGCAGTCGGATTGATGCGTTTCGTTCCCGGTTTGAAGCGACGGGCGGCGAAATCATCAAGATCCCGATTGACAGTATTTGGCCCGAATCGACGACGCCGTACGATCTGGCGACAAAGAACGACTTGTTGCGGCTTGTCCCGGAACTCCGTGCGACGGGCGTCGTCGTGTCCGCCGAACCTGAAAACATCAGCATACGGATTGATCGATTCAGCGAAGTGACGGATATTCCGGTCCGATTCGATTACGGCGAATTGCGTGTCCGCGACAATCCGACGGCGCGAAAAGTCACGGCGCGGCTGCCGGAATTTGTCATCAAGGACGAACGCTTCCAGGCAGAGCGTCACGCCGTCGTTAACGCCGTGCCGCTCATCGCGGATCGGACCCCGGGCAAGCAATTCGAATACGAAGGCGAAGTGACGCTCGAGCAGGTCGTCGATCTGCCCGCGGATGCCGTCGTCCTGACGCCGAGTACGATCCGTGTGAAGGGGCAGATCGAGACGCTCGAATCGGTTGTCAACATGGGACCGATCACGATCAAATGGTCCGTTCCCGACAGCGTTCAGCGCGACTTCGTCGTCATCGCGGAAAAATCCAACGATTTCGTCGGTGTGCATCTTGATGTTCGCGGGCCGAAAGATCGCGTTGCCCAGCTGGATCCTTCCAAGATCCGGGCGTTCGTCGAGATCCTGGCCGCCGATCGGACCAGCGCGGGACCCGGCAGAAAAATCACACGCGATGTCGTCTTCATGCTTCCGCCTGGATTCAGCGATTGCTCCCTGTCGAATACGTCCGGACCCACACAGGTCGAATTCCATCTGGAGCCCCGCGGCGTCGCCACGGGAACAACGGACGGATCCGAAAGCGCCGGCGAGTAGGCCATGCGAGTCGCCCTCGGAATTGTCGGCCTCTGCCTTTTGATGCTGATCGTGATCGCGATACGTCGATTGCGATCGACCGCGGATCGAGACGGACGGGCGTGTCCAACCTGCGGATTCGGATTGCCGAATGCGTCGTTTCCAAGGTGCCCGGCCTGCGGCGATTCGATCTGACCGTGTCAGCTCCCACGCAGGGGCAGTCGTGCGTTCTTCTTCGCGCGATCTTCACTTCGGGGCCCATTCACTGTCCATGATATTCGGGCTATGCTGGACGCGGCCATCCGGGTTTTCGACGCCGAGTTCGAAGGAGCAATCGTGCGGAACAACAATCGATCATTCAGAATTGCCATGGCGTGTGTTGTCGCGCTATCGATCGTCTATTGTGACACGTCGTCCGCCGACTCGCCTCGCCGCCGCGCGCCACGTCTCGTGGTGCTTGTGGTCGTCGACCAGCTGCGCGCGGACTACCTGTCGCGTTTCGAGGCCCATTTCGGCGATGGCGGGTTTCGGCGGCTCATGGATGACGGCGCCTGTTTCGCGAACGCCCATTTCAATGTGCTCAACACGGCCACGGCGCCAGGGCATTCGACGATCGCGACCGGCGCGACGCCCCGTGTCCACGGCGTCGTCGCCAACAAGTGGTTCATGAACACGGGAACGACGCAGGCGGTCTACGCCGTGGCCGACGATGCCTGCGAGGCGATGCCCGCAGAAGACCGTCCGGGTCGTGGTCGCTCGCCGCATCGGCTGCAGGTTCCCACGCTGGGCGATCAGATGAAGTTGTCCGATCGGCGATCTCGCGTCGTTGCCGTCGCGCTCAAGGATCGCAGCGCGATCTTTCTCGGCGGACGCCTGGCCGATCGATCGCTCTGGTGGAATTTCGACACGGGCCATTTCGTGACGAGCACGTTCTACGACGAAGCGCTGCCCGAGTATGTCGAGTCGTTCAACGCGGCCGGGCCGACACGAAAGTATGCGAATTACGAATGGCGACCTTTGGCGGCGGCGTCCGCTCGCGACGGCGCATATCCAGTTCAATCCGATTGGCATCCGTTGATCGAGCGACTGGGAACGACATTTCCGCACAAGCTGCCGCCGCGCGACGAATCGGCCCTGTATGCATTCCATGGCGCATTGTGGGCGACACCCGCCGGAAACGATCTCGTGCTCGACATGGTTGAACGGGCGCTCAGCGAGGAGCAACTGGGTCGCGACGATGTCCCGGACCTGCTTTGTGTTGGTTTCTCCAGCAACGACGCCGTCGGGCATTTCTTCGGCCCCCAGAGCGCCGAAGTCATGGACATGACGTTGCATACGGATCGCCAGATCGGGCGGCTGTTCGCCATGCTTGATGAAAAGATCGGTCGCGATCGATACGTGATGGCGTTGTCGGCGGACCACGGCGTCAACGCCAGTCCGCAGGTATTGGAATCGCTGAGACTGGGCGGCGGGACTTTCGATGCACGCCAACTCGGTGTCACCCTGAATAAACATCTTCAGGCAGAATTCTTTGCGCCGAAGGACAAGGATGAATCGGAGCGGCTTATCGTCGTCGGCGTGGAGATTCCCTGGGTCTATCTCAACATGCCGCTTGTTGAATCATTGCCGCCGGTTCGGCAGACCGAGTTGTATCGCTCGGCCATCCGTTTCCTGACGGCCCAGGCGTCAATCGCCGACGCCTACGGACCTGAAACATTGCAGAATGCGGCGCCGCCGGAAACTGACGCGTTTCGATTGTTCGCCTGGAATGCGTACAACGAGGCGAACGCGGGTCAGATATGCGTGCGCATCGCGCCCAATTGGAAAAAGTCCGACTCGAACCTCGCGGGGCACAACGGCGGATCGCTGCATGAGCGCCACGTGCCGATTCTGATTTGCGGTTCGGGCGTGCAAGCCGGCCGTTACTTCACGCCGGCCACGCCG
>JAJDEC010000344.1 GCA_029259995.1 Phycisphaerae bacterium | reverse complement strand
GCTACGTCAACGCATCAGACTCCTCGCGAATTCGAAACCGGCGAGCCGGGGCAAGAACGCTGGCTGCGGCTGGAACTGAAACTCATCGCGGACGTGGGCGTCGTTGGCCTTCCCAATGCAGGCAAGAGCACGTTCCTGTCTCGCGTTTCAAAAGCGCGACCCAAGATCGCGGATTATCCGTTCACAACGTTGGTGCCGAATCTCGGAATCGTCGACCTGCCGGGTTTTCGACGATATGTCGTCGCGGACGTCCCCGGACTTGTGGAGGGCGCTCACGAAGGCATCGGCCTCGGCGATCAGTTTCTTCGTCACGTAGAACGAACGCGCGTGTTGATGCATCTCGTCGACCTGTTTCCGATGGAGGGCTCGCCGACAGCCGAAGAGGCATATCGGACCATCCGAAACGAGCTCGAACGATACAGCCCCAAGCTCGCATCGAAGCCGGAATTGATCGTGGCAAACAAGCTGGACCTGTCGGGCGAATCAGAGCCGGCGGAACTGGCAGCCCTGAGCGAGGCCATCGGTACGCCTGTCGTCGGCATCTCTGCCGTCAGCGGAAAAGGTGTCGAGCACGTGGCCAATCGCTTATGGGACATGCTCGAGGCGGCCGGTGAACGCGAAGCCTTCGTTGACGACGATTGATTGCATGCAACGCCCCCGAACGGGAGGCGCTACGCCGAATTTGCCGGCTATTCGTATTGCGGATCGCGCAGCGTGCGGCGGACCAACGCGTGTGCATTGCACGCAACGCGATGTTGACGAAATTCATCAAACGACTCATGCATACTGATCCTTCACTTCGGACGTTGGCCGTCCATAGAATCGATGGATGAAACGCTGCAGGCGCTTCTTATGGGCGTCTGTAATCCCTTCGCACTCGGCAATCCGGCTGGCCCGGCAATTGCTCCCCTATTCATTGTGGACGAAAGCGCTGCGACACGGTTCGCGGCATGACCATCAGACTGTGAAGCGAGCTTGCGCGTTCGCTTCGTCGCATCACGTATTTCGGGGGAACCATAAGATGATGCTTCGCAAAATGACGGCACTTGGAATGTTTGCACTGTGTGCTGCCGGCTTCAGTGCGTCGAACGCGATGGCTCAGGTGGGCGATCCGTTCGGCACCTTCAATATCGAAGTCCGGCAGGGCGGCAATCTCATCGCCCAGGACTCGGTTTCGATCGGTCCCGGCGGCGATCTTCAGGATCTCGATCCGATCTTTATCGACGGCACGCGAGAAAGCCACACGCAGATCGGCATGGTCGGCGGCAGCCCGATCATCCTGAAAGTCGTTTCGGAAGGCAGGGCCAGCGAAGCCTTTCGACTGACGCATTGGTACATTGACGTACCCCTGACGGTCGACCTGATTGATCTTCCGGGCGTCACGTCGTTGTTTGATCCGAACGGCGGGAACATCGATGTCACGATCACGGGACTGGAATTCGCCAACGGCGCCGCCGTCATGCCGGTCATCGTTCCGACGCCGACGTTCTCCACGTCGTTCATGCGAGATATCAGCGGGAACTTCTACGAGTCGACGAGTGCGGGTACGTTCAATCAGTACGGCCACGGTCTCTACGACATTCAGGTCGGCGGCGACAAGTACCTCGACGGCGATCTGTCGGCCTACACGTTTGATGTACTGGCAAGCGGCACATCGGCGTCGTGGCGCTGGGGCAACATTCTGAATCCGGGACTGAACACCAAGGTCAACGACGGATTCGGAGCGACGATCAACCCGAACTCGCCGGGCTATGTCTTCGAACTCGGCACAGCCGTGGCGTTCGTTGCGATTCCGGAGCCGGCCACAATGGGACTGCTGATTTCCGGCGGTGCAGTCCTGCTCCTTCGACGCCGTCGATAAGACGACGTTTGCGAAGCACTCAAGCCAAATAATCCAACAGAAGGGTGTCTGCCTGTGCCACGAATCCGCACAGTGCAGCCCCCTTTTTTTTCGTTCATCACGGGTTTGCAGGGACCGTTGACGGCGCTTGTCGACGCGGCGGCTGCATTCCACCAAGTCCCGGCAGGGACGACGTGAAAATAGCCCAGCCTTTTTCAAGGCTGGGATTGCGAAGAGCGTTTCCCTGCGCATTGCCGTTCCGTAGGGACGACGTGAGCCAGGCGCGTGGCACTCATTCCGTCCCGACGGGACGGAAATTGGTCATTGGAGCCGCGTGCCCCAGCAATAAATCGCTGGGCAATTCTCAATGGATCCCTCCGGGATCCTTCGCATGGGCCTTTCATCGAATTATTCTGAAGGGATCGTCCCGGGGTCCTTCGCGGCGCACAATTCAACTTCCAGAGCGTAATACGCCGTCGTCGCGCAAATCCGTGATGAACCTTTTTCTAGTGCTGCCAATGACTTGGCGACGAGAAAATGCCAATGTGTCTTGCATCACACACTCTGTGATATGGCACTGTGGCGGAAAATTCAAAGGTGCAGACGTTTGCGATGGCAATGACAATCGGTAAAGTGGCTGACGGATGCGAACAAGGGCGCATTCGAATTACCTGGTGTGCAGACTGATCGAAGCTA
>JAJDEC010000343.1 GCA_029259995.1 Phycisphaerae bacterium | reverse complement strand
TTCGCGCCGATGATCTACTACGGCGACGAGATCGGTATGCTCGGCTTCAAGGGCAACTACGGCAGTGATGCGAACGACATCCCCATGCGCGAGCCGTTCAAGTGGAACGCGGTGGCCGGTCCGCCGATGTCGAACTACTGGACGCTCAATGCGCAGGCCTTCAATAACAAATACTCGCAAAACAACGACGGCCGAAGCGTTGAAGAACAGCAGGGCGTCGGCGGTTCGTTGCTGGAAACGTACAAGACGCTGATCGCCGCGCGAAAGGCGCACGTGGCGCTGCGGCGGGGCGCGTATTTTCCGGTAAGCGTGTCGACGTCGCGCGTCTGGTCATTCCTGCGATACGCCGAGGGCGAAGAGACGCTGCTCGTCGCGATCAACGTGCACGGCAGTCCGCACACGTTCAACGCCGATCTAGCGGACTTTGAGATTCCCGGCGGCGCGAGCAGCGTGCAGAGCGTGCTGACGGGGCAGTCGCTGGCGACCATGACGAACGGCAACAAGGCGTCGTATTCCCTGACGCTGCCGGCCTACGGATACGACATTTACGCCGTCAACGTGACACCGCCCGCGCCCGATCCGAATGCCCTCGACGGCATCGACATTCCCGACAGCTTCGCGCCGACGCATATTCGGGCGACGCAGGACAATGCGACGGGGCTCGGCGACAACATCGCCGAGTTGAACCAGCTTTTCGTCAAGACGGACGGCAACGGCTATCGCATCGGTCTGACCGGCAATCTCGTGGGCGACGGCACGGGGCTGGCTGTGTGCTTCGACACGATTGCAGGCGGACAGAACGAACTGGACATCTCGGGCAACTCACCGCCACCGGCGGGGCCGAACCTGCTGACGGGGCTTCAGTTTGACGCAGGCTTTGCGCCGGACCATATGCTGTTCGTCAACACGTTCAGCGGAAACATCTACGTCGATCATTTCATGCTTCCGACGAACGGCGGGGCGACGAAGACTTATCGCGGCAACGGCACTGTGGGCGACGGCGACGGCTTCCTCAATGGCGGCAACAATCCGAACGGAATGCAGATCGCGATGAGCAATACGAATGCGCTGGGTGTGACGGCCAGCAGCGCCGCTGCCGCCGCCACGGCACTACATGGATTCGAGATGCACATTCCCTTCGCGGATATCGGTGTGACGGATGCGGATGCCACGATCCGCGTCGCCGCGTTCATTTTGCGAACCGACGGCGAAGTGAGTAACCAATGGTTGCCCGGGCTGGGCGGGGGGCAGGCGAATCCGGGCATTGCCCCGAATCTCACGGCGATCCCAGGCATTCAGTTCGCGACGATTTCGCCCGTCGTCATCGGCGACATCGATGCGGATGGTGATGTGGATTTCGACGATCTCGGGCATCTGGTCAACGTGCTGCTTGGGGCGGACATGGACGCAGGACGCGTCGCACGGAGCGATGTCAACGGTAGTGGAATGGCCGACGCAAACGACATCGCGCCATTCATCAGCGCGCTGCTACCGTAGGGCGGGGTCCACCCGGAAGTCCGCGCACATGGATTCCGACGCCCGTTGACCGTAGGGTCCGTCATGCGGACCAACCGCCAAGTGTTACCTCGTGATGTGTCAATCCATCATTAACAGAATAAATCGCTGCCCGTGATCCTTGTCCGGATCGAATCCCATCGATTCCGCATGCCGCGCCGACAATTCGAACAGCTTGCGGCGTTTGGTTTTCGCCATTGGCAGTTCAACAACAAGCGAGCCGCAGTTTTTCGATATGTCGGGTGGGCCATCGAATTTGATCGCGGATACCTTGAGGGCGCCTGACGCGCAAAGCGCCTCGACAAACCTGACGGATGAAGCAGAATCCGTCGCTTCGCCGATGGAGCGTGACGCCTCTCCATCGGCCTTCAACCATGCCAATGCGTCACGAGTATCGTCATTGGACAACAGCGTTGCGATGAGATCGTCGTCGGTCCCATTCCTCCCGACTGAACGGGGAGCGGCGGCTCCGGATCGGGAGGTCGACCGTTCGGGTCTTGACGAACTCGGATACCTTTGCAGGTCTGGATTCTGGAGGCACGCCTCCTCGTATTTCTTTCGCGATACTTTGCGAGAATCCAACCAATACTGCTCCGCAAGCTTCTCACCGTCTTCCGCCATAACGACCTGGCGCCCGGACACGGCGCCGTCAACAAATGCGAGTTCGCTTTCCAATTGGCCGTTCTGATGCCACTTGCGACAAACGCCCGTTCCGTTGTTAAGGATGCATTCACCCAGCAGTTTGCCGCTGGCGTCCCATTGTCGAACGGTTCCATCGATACGGCCGTCAATGAATGGCGTTTCTCTTGCGAGTTCGCCATTCTCGTGCCATTCGCGCGGCAGCCCATGCGTCAGCCCATTGCGGAAATGATGTTCGGATCGTAGCGAGCCACTCGCATAGCGGGTCGTCTTGCTCTCGTCGGCCGACGGCTTTTCCTTGTCCGGATCCGTCATATCGGGTCCTCCGGAAATCTCCGGCGATTCGGCGTCCGCGACGGTAGCCGTGGATGAAATGCAGGCCACGGACTAAAGCGTCGGCACGGTATCACCGTAGGGATGCGGAGCGCCCGTCGACACGCGGCGTTGCGGCCGAACAGTCTGCGTGGCAGGGGCCGCGGGCGTCACGGATTCGGATTCGCTCAGGTCCGTGATCTTGATACGAAACCACTTGACGTCTTTCGCTTTCGCGGGTTCGACACATGTCGTACCGTCGCCGTGGGCGAGTTTGAAGATGTCATCCATCGTCGCCTCGCTGTCAGTAAAGCTGGCGAATCCGTCATCCGTCTTTTTCGTCTCCGACTTGCATGGCGCCAGGCAGCCTTCAAGGTGGTAGAAACGACTCGCCGGATGTATGAATACGTTAGATGTGTAGCTGGTGCTGTCGGGGCCGCGTGGTGCATTCTGCGTCCACTGGCTGCCACGATAGTGCCAGATGACCCAGACGCTGCGAGACGCCTCGGCGCCTTTGTATTTCTTGTCGACGGAATCCTTGTCTTTTTTTACATAGGAGTTGCGCGGCTGGATGTAGCCGGCGTACGTACCTTCCGGTGCTCGCGTCATCCGGCCGTACCAGCGATAACCGATGTTGTTGCCGCTGCTGACGTACTTCCAGATGTAGTCGATCGTAATGAAGTTGTAGTCCTTGGTTTTTTCTTCTGACGTGGCATCGTCCAGGTAGGTCAGTGTGACTTTTCCGCGATAGCCCTTCTGGGCATGCCAGCTGTTGGACGTGACTTTGGCATTCGTGAATTTCTTCCGTGTCTTGTCGTCCTTCACGCGCTTGTGGCTGCTTGTGAGCGCACCTGCCTGAATCCAGACAGCAGTCTGGCTCTGGGGATGTGTGAGTCTAAGGAACAGTTTGTCGCCTGTTGCCTTGCGATCGAGCTCGGTAAACGTGTGACCGATCGGAATGGCAGCCTCCGTCGTGCTGATAGTCTTGAACGTGTCGTCCTGGTAGGGCTTGACCTCTTTGATGAGTTCCCAGGAAGGATGATAATCGACGCGCTCTTCGTAATTGAACGCCAGCTCGGGGTAAAAGACGTTATCGACCGTCGTGCCTTCCGTGGGATCGCCGCTCTGCGATTTCGCCGCGGAGATGTCGGAAGTGGCGTTCGCCTTTAAGTCGTCCGGGGGTTTGAACGGCATGCGTATCCTCGTGAATTGTCAACGTTTGCTTCGCAATTGAGCATTCGTCAGTTTCCGGACTCGTCATCCAATTCGATGTCATTTTCGGAATCGGGCGGTGCGTCGTCCGGCTGAAAGGCCTGACTGTCGTCACCCGCGCCGGCGGCTGACTCGGATGCGCCCTGATCGTGTACTTCGTCGAGCTTCTGTTGCGTTTTTTCATCGGGCTCGCCGGTGATGTCGATTCCATGTTTCGTCTGGAATGCGCGGAGGGCACCGCGCGTATTGTCATTCAGTTCGCCCGTGACTTCGCCGGGATCGTGGCCCAGATTCTTCAGGCGTTGCTGAATACCCGATATCGTGCTGACGGGATCGAGCTTGCCGAGCTGAACGGTAAAAGTGCGTCCTCGTATGCGTAGCGTGCCACTTTTTGCATTGCCGGGAACTGGCACAACGAGGGAGCCGTCCGGCGCCGTATTGCCTTCGTAGATTCGGCCGTCGATTTCAAGGGAATAGGGATCGCCGTTGTAGGGTCTTTTCGCGTCGCGCAGATAGAGACGCGCCTGGACCGGTTCGCCGAGGCGAACAAAGCGATGTCGCGATTCGGTTTCGCCGGGTTCGTATTTGGGCTCTATCTGGGGCACATGGACGTGATCTCCCGCCAGGAGCTGGTGGGCTTTTTCACGTTGACTGCGAAGCTCAGCGTTTCCGGGATCGTTCCAGAGTTTCGCCCAGTAGTGCCCCGTCTCCTTGGCGATCGACAGAATGCAATCGCCGCTCTTCACGACATAGCTTCCGTCGCCGCTATTGGGCGATGCAGTATTGGCGGCCTGCGCGTCCTGCAACTGCCCGGACTCGGCCCCGGGCGGTGATTGACCTGTTGTCGTTTGTGCGTTGCCGGCAGACTGCCCGCCGGCGGGGCCTGGTATTGAGGCCATGGAACACCTCCTAAAGATCAGACGCGTCAATCGGCGGCCACGGGTACATGTTTTTCGAACGGACCATCGGAAATATTCTCATGCGCGTTACGCGCAACTCGTCAATCGCAACAGGATCCCGAAGTCGTACGCCAAGATGCATCCGCTAAACCCTGGCAGCTGCCGCGTTGTCCCGGATGGATCAAGAACAGGCGGCAACCCACAGTGGCGCGATTCTGGCGTAGGGAATCACGCCAATTGACTTGTTGGAAACGCGATGGGCACGGCGTGCTATTTGCGTCGCGGCGTCATGGCGTCAATCCGGCCCCATTATAAATCCCGGTTCGTTCAAAGTCGCCCCAATTCGGCATATTCAATCAAATGGGCCGGGCTCAAGCCCGCAAAATCCCGCATTCGAGGGTGTCAGCCCGCGGTCTTTCCTGCGTGAATCGACAGCGGCGTTTGCCATTTGACTGAAGACAGACTTGCGGCCACGTCGGTGCGTTTGCCCTTGTGGCTTCAGTTCAGGCGCCGATTGATCGTGGCGATCTGATGGGATTCGTGTGTCGTTGGCAGAGCGAATGGATGCGTGCCATCGATGACATCATCCATTAGAATCGTCAACATGCCGTCGTCATCTGTCACTATCCAACTCCCGGATTGGCTTCGGGATCGGCTCGATGTTGTGAGCGCCGGGACCTACGCGAAGCAAGACTCCCAGATGGATTTGGCGCTTCAAATCGCCGCCGAGAACGTCAAACGGGGCACCGGCGGTCCGTTCGGGGCCGCGGTGTTCAACACGCAGAACGGCATGCTGGTTTCTGTGGGCGTCAATCTCGTGACAAGCAGCGGGCTCTCAATAACGCATGCCGAGGTCGTTGCGATTACGATGGCACAGGCAGCGTTGCAGCATTACGACCTCGCTGATGTTGCGCTTCCACCGCTTCGGCTGGCGACGTCCGCCGAGCCTTGTTCGATGTGCATAGGTGCAATTCACTGGTCCGGGCTGAAGTCGATCATCGCATCTGCGCGAGACGAGGACGTTCGTGAGATCGGTTTCGACGAAGGCAACAAGCCCGATGATTGGGTCGCGCAGTTCGAGAAGTCAGGAATCAAGTATGTGTCTGACGTGTTGCGCGATCGGGGACGGGCGGTATTGCAGGCGTACGCTCGGGGCGGCGGTCGGATATACAACGCTGGCACATCGGAATAGTCAGAGACGAACCGGGTGACGCGGAGTGCGGACCTGAATACGCCGATCTGGCGATCCAAGAAAAAACGCATCGGAATCTTGCGAATCGCGATGCGTTCTTGATTTTGGGTTTGTTGTCGACGGGAAGGCTGGGCAAGGCCCAACACGATCTACCAGCCGACAGTGCTGTATCCGGCGTCGACATAATGGATTTCGCCCGTCACGCCGCTCGACAGATCGCTGCAGAGATACAGGCCGCTCTTGCCGACTTCGTCCGACTCGATGTTCCGCTTCAGCGGGCTCTTCGTCGGATAGTGATCAAGGATCTTGTCAAACCCGTCGATGCCGGCGGAACTCAGCGTGCGGCAGGGACCGGCGCTGATGGCGTTGACGCGAACCTTCTTCAGGTCGCCGAGATCGGCGGCCATGTAGCGCACGGAGCTTTCGAGTGCGGCCTTGCAGACGCCCATGACGTTGTAGCCGGGAACGAACTTGGCGGCGCCGAGGTAGCTCAGCGTCAGAACGCTCGAGCCTTCCTTGAGCATGTCGAAGGCCTTCTGGCAGACGGAAATGAACGAATAGACGCTGATGTCCATCGCCTGCTTGAAGTCCTCGCGTCCCGTCTTGTAGAAACGGTTCAGCAGCGCGTCCCTGTTGGCGTACGCGACAGCGTGAACGAGAAAGTCGATCTTGTCGTACGACTCGCGCACTTTGCCGAGGAATTCCTCGATCTGTTCGTCGCTCGTCACATCGCAGGGCGCGATGATTTTCGAGCCGATGGGTTCCGCCAGTTTGCGGACACGGCGTTCCATCCGATCGCCGGGAAGGTGATTGAAGGCCATCTCGGCGCCTTCCTTATGAAGCATGTCGGCGATGTACCACGCAAGGCTGTGATCGTTCGCAACACCAAAAACGACGCCCTTTTTGCCGTCGAGCAGGCCCATCGAATTCCTCTCATAATCCGCTTCTCGTCGCCAAACCTGTGTCTGGCGGTCGATAGCTGCACAGATAAAACCGCCTAATGTAGAGTGCTGCATGGTATCTGTCCAGCAGTGAAAGCCCGTGGTCCATCGGGCCGTTGTTGCGCCACAACTACCGGGATACACTACGCTTGTGATAGCCACGGCCGACACGACAGGCGGAACCCAGATTCCGCGGCGCATCCTCGTCAGCGTTCCCAACTGGATTGGTGACGTTGTCATGGCGACGCCGGCGCTGCACGCGATTCGACGACATTTCTCCGACGCCCGGATCGTGCACCTGATGCGACCTTATGTGTCGGAGGTGTTGCGGGGCTGTGAATTCTCGGACGAGGAGGTTTTCTGGCCCGCCGGAAGGTCGTTGAACGGCGATCCGCGGCAAACGAGCGGAACGCTGCATCTGGTTCGCCGACTCCGTTCGCTCCGATTTGATCTGGCGATCCTGCTCACGAATTCGTTTCGCTCGGCCCTGGTGGTTCGATGTGCCGGGATTGGCCGACGAACCGGATACGCCAGGGACGGTCGATCATGGCTCCTGACGGAGAAACTCGCTCCACCGAAGGTGCAAGGCGAGTATGTGCCGGTACCCGCGCTGGACTATTACAACGCGCTGGCCGAGCGGGCCGGATGCGTCGATGTCGGCACGCGGATGATGCTTGTCGCTGACGCGGCCGAGGAGTCGACGATGGTCGAGCGACTGGGCGAACTGGCCGATCGGCGACCGCTGGTCGTGCTGAATCCCGGCGCGAATTACGGTTCGGCGAAATGCTGGCCGGCCGAGAAGTATGCGGCGCTCAGTGATCGACTGGTGCGTGAGTGCGGTGCGACGGTCGTTGCCTCACTGAGCCCGAAGGAGCGTGAGATCGGTGATCGACTCGGGGCGGCGGCGAATGAGCCGATCAGGATATTCGTTGATCTGGGGATCGGGTTGTTGCGGGCGTTGGTGAAACGATGCGATTTGCTCGTGACGAACGACACGGGACCACGGCATTTCGCGCCGGCATTCGATGTGCCCGTCGTGACCGTATTTGGATCGAGCGATCCGGCGTGGACGATCACGCGGTTTGAAAAAGAGCGCATCGTGAAGCTGGATCTGGATTGTCAGCCTTGCATGGAGCGAACCTGTCCGCTGAAGCATCATGCGTGTATGCGTGACTTGCGGGTTGACGCCGTCTTCGATGCGGCGAAAGAAATGTTGAGCGGGACGCGCGATCGCGTGCGATAGCAATGGCCGAGGCGGGAAAGTCGGGATGATCGTGACAGACTCGATGGTGGTCGACAAGCCGTATGCCGGGATGCTCCAGCGGGGCGGCCTGAGCAGCGTCTCGGCTGTGCTCTATCGGGAAGGCGATCAGCTGGCGGCGTGGAGTCGGACGACGGATGTGATTCGATGCGATCCCCAGGGGGAATCGACATCGATTTATGTCAAGCGATATCACTATCCGACATGGCGGCATCGATTACGCGGGATGTTCCGAGGCACGCTGTTCCGGCGGAGCCGGGCCCGCAGCGAGTATCGAGCGTTGAAGCAGATGCGCCGGCTTGGGATTCAGGCGGTTCGTCCTGTGGCATTCGGGGAGCGGCGCATCTCGCTGTTTGTGCGCAGCTGTTTCCTGATCACAGAGTCGGTGCCCGATGCCATGCCGCTGTCAGCATTTATTCAGGAGTTCGGCGAACATCGGGGCTCGCCGCGAAGTATTCAGATTCGGCGCGAGATTCTCGTGTCGCTGGCGAGGCAGGTTCGACACATGCACGAAGCGGGTTTCGTGCATCGCGACTTATTCTGGCGCAACGTTCTGATTCGATGTCTGCCGGGCGATCGATTCGAGTTCTACTTCCTGGACGCCTCGGTCGGCCGCTGGATTCGAATGCGGCGACGGCGGGAAGACAGCATCGTGGCGGACATTGCGGCGATGGGCGCGGCGGCGCCGCATTTCTGTTCGAAGGCGGATCAACTTCGATTTCTGCTTGAGTACCTGGGCGTCAAGACGCTCGATCCGGAGAATCGTGCGTGGTTGCGGCGCGTGCAGACGCAATCGGATCTGCTGCGGCCTTCGGAATTGGAACGGCTGCGGCGCGGGCGCGTATTTTCCCAGACGGACGCCGAGCCGATCGATGTCGGGTGATTAGCACAATGCGGGACCTGCATGTCTGAGCGCGTCATCGTCGAAAGCGCGAGCCATCGAGCCCTGCTGGATGCATGTGAGTTGCGCACGTATGCCGACATCATGGCATTGGCAGATCGAGACGATCCGATCGCAACCTCGCGGAGCGGCCGCACCTTTCGCGTAGCGCTTCCGCATGGATCGGGATCGGTCGATTGCTACCTGAAAATTCACGACTATTCCTTCTGGCGTCGATCGCGATGGCGGCGGGAAAAAGGCGCGATCGAGGCGGCGAATTATGCGCTGCTGCGCGATCGATGCGGGGTGAATGTTCCGGAAGTCGTCGCGCATGGCGCACGGACACGAGGAATTCGATATCGCGACGGTTTCATCCTGACGGCTGCGATCGATGCTTCGGAATCGCTGGATGCGTATGCGCTGGCGAGCGATGGCCGCGTCGATCAGCGCCTGCTTCGGGAATCGGCATTGCTGGTACAACGAATGCACGCGGCGTCCTATTTTCACGTCGATCTTCAGTGGCGAAATATCCTGGTCGTCGGGCGATCGGCGGGCGAGGGAATCGCGACGGATTCCAGTACGGACAGAATTCATTTGTATTTGCTGGATTCGCCGCGAGGCGGGATTCGATCCTCGGCGGCGGGGCGGATGCATGGTCGAATCCGGGACCTGTCGAGCCTGTACAAAGATGCGCGGCGTTGGCTAACGCCACGTGCTCAACTACGATGGCTGAAGTGTTACCTGGGCAGGGCGCGACTGACGTCGATCGATCGCGGCATGATTCGTACCATTCTTCGGGATCGGGCCATCAAGGACTTCAAACCGACGGCATGAGCAATCTCCTGACGATCGAAGCGGGCTATCGGGAGATCCTTGCGGTGGCGGGGCTCGATTCGTTCGATGCGCTGATGCACGCCGAAGTCGGCGAGATCGTGACGCAGCGCAATGGGCGCGAGACGCGGCGTGTTGTGCTTGGCGACGGCGAGAACGCGACGACTGTTTATATCAAGCGCTGCTTCTCAATCGGTCCAAAGCACGCCATCTGGCCGCGATTGCGTATGCGGCCGTGTCATACGCCGCCGATCAAGGAGGCGAAAGCAATTGCAATGTGCAAGGCGGCGGGGATACCGACGGTGGATGTGATCGCCAGCGGCGAATCGCGCGTTCTGGGGATTCCGCGATCGGGTTTCGTCGTGATGTCGGCGGCGCCGATGGAATGGACGCTGAATGACTGGTTGACGATCGGGTATGCGCGGCCGCGGGAACTGGCGCCGGAAGAGCGCGTCGGATTGATGCGGGCGGTCGGTGCGTTGGTGGCGAAGTTCGAAAACGCCGGAATCTACTGGCCGGACATGAAGGCAAAGCACATCCACGCAACAAAGGACAGCGAGGGTGAATGGAGGCCCTACGTCATCGACTTGGAACGAGTTCGTGTTGCGAACTCTCCTTCGAAGCTTCGTGATCTTGCGTTTTCGAACCTCGGGCGTGCGCCGTGGACGATCTTTTCGAGCCTGATCCCCGCAGCCCTGAGTCATGAGGAGATACTCGCATTCTGGGTTGCGGCCTTCGAGGCGCCCGCGGATTGGGCCAAACAGATCGACACGTGGACGCGCCTGACGATCTCGCGATTCGGTGATGACAGCAATCCGCAGTTGCACGCGGCGTTTGAGCATCCGAACCGCCTGCCGATGACGAAGTCGGGCGTCATGCGCATCGATCCCCGTTACATCGGGTTGCTTCGTGAGGCCGGTCTCTCAACCTATGCCGACGTGATGGCATCCAGGGCGGGGGCGTCGATGGGCAAGCCCGGGCTGGCATCATATCGCGAGCGAATTCGATTGCGGATCGGAGACGGCGACAACGTGGAGACTGTGTACCTGAAGCGCTTTGGCCGACCGCCTTTGCGCGAGCAGTTTCGGCGGATGTGGGAGTTCAAGTTCCGGCGCGGATCGGCGGAGCGGGAGATGCACT
>JAJDEC010000342.1 GCA_029259995.1 Phycisphaerae bacterium | reverse complement strand
AACGCGAAGCGAATCCGGAAACAGCTGCGCGAGCCCGAAAATGTTCGACTCCTTGTGGAGAATCGCGCATTCACCGCATTCAAAGTCGCTGAAGATGACCAGCGTATGGCGTGCATCGTCACGACCGATGCGCAAGTCGTCGTCCCGGATCGGTATCTCAACCCGAGGCGACGACGCATGCCGCCAGACAATGTAGTCAACGTCGTTGACCACTTCGAGATAGTGCTTCTGAAACTGCAGCGCGACCTGCTGTTGACGATAGGCCGTGCTGCCGAGCAGAAATGTCAGTCCGATCAGAATCAGGACACCGACGACGGCCCCGACTTTCGAACCCGTCAGCCTTGCGGCGTTGTCATTTGTCGCCGCAAACCAGGCGACAATCGATAACACAAACAGGACGAGATTCGCAAGATGCGCCGCGGCGCACCACGTGCACCAGACGGGCAGACGCGACATGATGAACAGAAAGGCGCCAGAGCCCAGGAGCCCCGCGCCAATCACGGCAATGGGAACAAGCTGCCAGGCGCGGCCCGCGCGGTTCGGCAGACCGATCATCGCATACCAGCCGAGAATGCACGCGAAATAGATCAGCCCGAGTTGCGCCGTCGGAAAATAGCCGATCGTTGCCCAGCGACTCGCCAGAACGTGGCCGCAGTTGATCGTCGCTGTCGGCTTGCAGAACACATCCGTCGCCGAACGATCCGCCCCGCCGATCGACATGTCGAGCAGTACGGCGCAGATAATGATTCCGATCAGCGCCGTGACAAGGAGCAGGACCCGCACGATTCGGGCACGACCGGCGCTGCGCGGCGCGGCAATCGGTATGTTCGCAGATGGGGGCAAAGCAGGAATCTCAGTGGGTTCGTCGCGCGTCGATCCGTCTCGGAAGTTCGCTCCCGGCGGGATTGACTCGGCCGCGATCAGACTTCATGAATCGGCAGGCGCGCTGCGGGGGACAACGTCATTTTTCGATAGGCCAGCCGATAGTTCCATTGCGCGAAGAGCATCAGGAGAATCACGATGATCGGACAGACGGCGAATCGGATGAATCCGATCGCGCCCAGCGCGGCATCGCCTCCGACGACGCGATAGACATCCGCGGAGCCGTAGAGCGCCGTCGTCATGTTGAGCGTATCGTTCGCGTTGATCCAGGGCAGAACCATCGCCAGCGCCGCCAATGAACTGACGGTTCCGCGCGCCAATGCCGCAGCCCCTCCCATGCGCGCCGACAGGCAGACAAGCAGCGAAATAACGAAAATCCCATTGACGACAAATACGCCGGCACGCGCGACGAATCCCGCCATCGTCAGGGGTTGATCGAATCGATCAGACCAGGAACCGACGCTGGCTGCGTCGTCGGATGTCGAAAACACGACGGCGAACGCGACCAGGTGAAGTGCGATGGCCGCAACGGCCAGCCATAAGAACGCATTCTTGGCGACGCGCAACACGTCGATTGCCGCCATGTGCTCCTGCGCCAGATCGAGATTGTCGGTATCGATGAGAGATTCTCCACTGCAAACCGGGCGCTAGACGCCGCGAACGGGAACGCGCCGAACGATCGGCTTCGATGACGAAATGAGTCGCCCGTCTGACCTTCGATAACTTACGAGAATCGCAATCTTCCTGCCGGACAATTTCAATTCCGCCGGCCATTGCAACCGCAGACCATATCCCCAGCCGAGAAGCGACATTTCACGCGCTCGCCATGGATAGGCGTCTTCGGGCGAGAGTTCCCATGTATGTGCGGGCTTCATGTCCGATCGCCGGCCATCCTCGGATACATCCTGAAACAACTGCACGATGATCGTGCCGTCGCCGAAGAAGCCCTTGACGCCGTCCTTCCGTCCTTCGGGCCGGTTCTTCACATCGGCGGCCAGGTAGATCGTGCACTTGAATCCGTCGATCTTTCCGTCGAGCGGATCGAAAATCAGCCACGGATTCGTCGGGACGAAGTTGATCACCTGAACGATGTCCGATCGTTCCTTCTCCGACACGATCGTGACAGTGGGCTCCCGGTCGCTCTTGGCCGAGAACGCCTGATTCGATCCATAGTCCGGCTTCTGATCGTTGTTCTGTGCAAACAGGTTCGGCGGCGGCCATTGGCATCCGCCCATGAACGCCGCCATGAGGACGACGCAACAGAGCTGGACGCCGATTCGTCGTCGATTCGCCGCGGAAATCGTGTCAAGTGAGCATTTCATTCAGTTCGCCATTGCCTTTTCCATAAACACGTGCGGCATCGACGCCTTGCCGATGCCCCACGCATTGTACTCCTTCGGCGCAATTGCCTCATCCGGAATGGACTTGCCGCGACTTACTTCATCGATGCGTGTCGCTCCGGTTCGATTTCTTCACGGCAGCCTGACGGCGCAGCGCTTCCTTTTCCGACGTACTTCGCTTCGACGGATGCGTGCTGATCTTCACGATCGGCCGTGCGGCTTCCTCGTCCGCCGAGAATTCCGGCAATCGCATGTACGTTCGAACCGGCGACGAAGCAACGGCAGGTCGATTGGCATAGGTCTGCGGATTACCCTGCGGCATCCCGGGACGCAAATCCTGATTCGGACGTCCCAGCGGCGCCGCGCCGCTGCGCACCTGGTCAACTGTCGGTAGCGCCGGCTGCATCGTACCGATGCGTTGCGATGAGACGGGCCGCTGATAGGACGCCTGCGAGGCGCCTGGCGACACTGCCGCGCCGTTCCGCACCATCACATTCGCCGTTCCCGACGTCGATTGCGGGACGACAGGACCGTATCGCGGCGCCGCGGGGACATAGCTCGGCCCGCGCTGCGGCTGCGTCGGGATGATCTGCGGCTTGCCGCTCGGCAACACGCGCGGCTGCATCGTTCCCGGATCGCTTTCGATCGAATCGATCTCGCTATACGACTCCGGTTCAACCTGCAGATTCCGCATCAGCGGGCTGCCCTTGACTTCCGGCGTCAGATATCCGCCGAGATCACGCTGAAATTCGCTCGTGCGCCGTGCATCTTCGACGGATCGGATAATCGTCGGCGTCATCGCAATGAGCAGTTCTGAACGCGTGTTGCGGCGCGACGTCGTGCGGAAGAGATTGCCGATCCCCGGCATGTCGCCGAGTACGGGCACTTTGCTCTCCGATTCCGTTTCCCGCGTCGTGATCAATCCGCCGATGACGACTGTCTCGCCATCCTTGACGGCGACCGTCGTGCTGGCCTTCTGCTCTGAAATGATCGGAGCGAAAATGCCGTTACCCAGCGGAATGCTGGAATCCGTGATCGACGAGACTTCCGGTTCGATCAGCATGTAGACGAAGCCATCCGGATTAATAATCGGTTCGACGTTCAGGATGACGCCGACCGGTTCATATTCGATGTTGGCCGTCGTCTGGCCGTTGTCCGACACAGTCGTGCCCCGAACGAAGGGCACTTGCTGACCGATGTTGATCGAGGCGGTTTGATTGTTCTGGCACATGATCATCGGCCGCTGAATCACATCCAGTCGGCTGTCGGACTGAAGCGCCCGCACAAGGAAGTTGAAATCCTCGCCCGTGATCGTGAAGCTGAAGCCGCCCAATCCCGCACCCGCAGCGCCGAGGTCCGTACCTCCGACAAAGTCGAACGAGTTGCTCTGAAGAATGCCGTTGCCGCCGGCGACGGCCGTCTCGCTGAATTTGAGCTGCTGCAACGCGAACTCCATGCCCATTTCGAAACTGTCGTCGAGCGTGACTTCCGCGATCATGACTTCGATCATGACCTGCGGCGGCGGTGCGTCGAGCTGCTGAATGATCCGTAACACTTCCGATTGATAGCGCGGGCTGGAAGAAACGATGAGTTGATTCGACTCCTCGTGAGACACGACTGTCACGTCTTTCTCGAGCAATCTCGCCTGGGCCTGACCTTCGACGGAGCTCTGTGCGTCTCGCTGGGCCTGGAAATACGAATCGAGCGATCCCTGCACTTCGTCGGCCTTCATGTTGACGAGCGGATAGACCGTCGTGATGCGTTCCTGAATGTCACGCGAGTCCAACGCATCGATAATGTCGGCGGCGACGTCGATGTCTTCCGGCCAGCCGGCAACGATGATGGAGTTGGTTCGCTCATCAGCGACGAATGTCGTTCGCGGTCGGCCGAACGTGCCCTTCCGCGAATTGGCCGCCCCTGCGAATTCCGGCCCCGAAGCGACGTCGCTGGCGCCGCCTTCGACTGTGATTTCACGACCTTGCTGGAAGGCTTCCTGATCGGACGCGCTGTCGTCCTGGGCGAACATGGATTCGAGCTTCTCGACCATGATCGCGGCGTCGGAGTTGACGAGCGGGAACACTTTCACGCGAACTTCGCGCTTCTGAATGCCATCCAGCTTCTGCACCAGCTTCTTGATCAATCGCATCGACGACGGCGGCGCGACGACGATGACACTGTTCGAGCGTTCGTTGTAGCTGATCTGCACGTTCTCGCGAACCGTCTGGAGAATGTCGCGCTGGCCGTATTGGTCCTTGGCCTCGAACTGGACCAGCAGTGAGCTGAGCTGCCGCGCGGATTCCGCATCGGCCGCGCTGCCGGCGCCGCCCTGTGCCGACTGGCCGGTCATGATCTCCGTGAGGAGCTCCGCCATCTTGTTGGCGTCTTCGTTCTCACACTGGATGACTTCGACTTCGGCAATCTCCGTGATCTCGATCTGGTCGAGCTGCGTAATCAGCTTTTGAACATTGGCAAGTTCGCCCGGAGGCACGGCCACGACGACGGAATTGGTCCGCTCTTCCGCAACCGTCACGATGCCCTGAGCGCCGCCGCCCTGTGTGCTGCTCGACTGGTAAATCTGATCCAGCGTCTCCTTGACGACAGTCGCCGACGCCTTGGAGAGCGGATAAACCTTGAACATCCGCGGGATCTCGGATGGCACATCAAGCCGGGCCAGCAATCCCGTGACCATGAGATGATCCTGCCGCGACGCATTAATCAACAGCGAATTCCCGGGCTCGTTGATTTCGACAGTCACGGGAATCGGCTGCATCGCCGCATCGCCCGTCCCTGACTGATTATTTCGTGCGTCGAAGATGTTGCGAAGCATCTCGCCGACCTGGCTCGCCTTCGCCTGGTTGAGCGGATATACCTCGGCGCTGACAAACGGCCCCACGTTCGGATCGATCGGTTGATCGTACTTGGCGATGAAGTCCATCGCCTGGCGAACGCCGTCGCGCGTGCCGCCGACGAAGAGCCAGTTGCGAACCGTGTCGGCAATGACGCGCACGGCGAACTGGTTCTGCGAACCGCCACCACCGCTCGTTCCCGACTGCACGTCCGTGTTCAACTGCTCAAGCCACGTCTCGACTTTCGATGCAAGCTGACTCGCTTCCGTGTTCTTCAACTCGACAATCTGAATGTGGACAGGCGTCCAAGGACTTCGGATGTCGTTCATCTCGCTGTAGATTCGACGGATGACTTCCATGTTCTCCGGGCTCGCCGAGACGATCAGCATGTTGGCCCGGCTGTCGACTACAACGGCAACTTTGTTCCGCTCCGTCAGAACGCTGCTGTCGCCACCGGTACCGGGGCGGAAAGCATTCTCGACGAAATTCTCGATCGCTTCCTTGACCGTATCTGCGTACACATTCTCGCATTTGAAGAATTCGACAACGGGAATCGCACCGATCGGCTGATCCAGATCCGCAATCTTCTGCATCAACAACTCGTGATTCTCGCGCGACGCCACGAAAATCAGCGCGTTGTTCACGGGATCCGACTCGATGGACACTTTGTCCTCCGGCCGCGGCTCCTGGAGCGATCGCATTTCGGCCCGCTTGTCGAACATTGTCTGCAGCGGTCCCTTCAGTTCGGCCGCCGAATTGTGCTTGAGCCGAACGATGTAAATATCCGACATCGGGTTCAGTTCGAGATTCTCGATCTTTTCGACGACAGACTTGATCGCATCAAAGTCGCTCTCGCTCGCCGCGATGATCAGCGAATTGCTGCGCTCATCGGCAACGATTGCCGGCGTCTCGAACGTCAGACCGCCCTGCGCGGAATCGCGATTCGCCTCGCTCTGCGACCACAGATCCTGGAGCTTGGCCGCCAGGTCCGTCGCCGTGCTGTTCTTGAGCGTCAGCGTGCGGATGTTGTCGATCAGCGCCGTCGCCGGTATGTCCAGCTTCGCGATCAGGCCCTTCAACTCCTCGATCCGCTCGCGCTTCGCCGCGATGATCAGCGATACGGAACGCTCGTCGGGCACGATGACGACTGTCTCACTCTTCACGGAATTCTCGCCGCCCGCCGGCATCGCTAACTTGCGCTTGTCCATCAGGTCCGTCAGCGCCGTTGCGAGGCCCGACGCGTTCGCGTGATTCAGCTTCACGATCTCAAACGGCATCACGCCCTGACCCTTGACGTCGAGCTTTTCGACGAGCCCCGCCATCGCTTCGACGGCCTCCGGTCGGCCGATGACGACGACCTGGTTTGTTCGCGCGTCCGCCGACACAACGGCCTTGTAGACCAACGCGCCGATCGGTCCATCGGGCACGCCGGCCGCACCGCCGCCGCCGCTGGCCTTCGATGTAATCTGCTCCGTTGACGTCAGCAGTGCATCGAGCTGCGTCGCGACTTCCGTCGCATCCGCATACGCCAGCGTGAAGACGCGTGACGTGACCGCCGCCTTGCTGGGTTCCTTGTCGAAAGCCATCGCAATCTGCTTCACGACGAGACAATTCTCCTTGGTGCTCGCAATGATCAGCGAATTCGACTCCGGCTCGCCGAACACGGCGATGGGTCGATCCAGATTCACGTCGGCGATGGGATTACCATTCTCGTCGAGCAGGCGAAAGCGCCGGATGAAATCCTTCAACGGCGTGTCGCCCGTCGCGGCCTTCGTCAGCAACTCGTTGATCAGGATGGCGAGCGTGGGGGCCTGCGAAATGCGGAGCGGGACGACCATGACGTCGGCCTTGCCAATCTCGCTCATCTTATCCGCGGCTTCCGCATCGTCGATGCTCATGTCGAGCGTCTTGACGATCGTCTCGACAAATTCCAGGTCCTGCTCGCCCGCGGAAACAATCACTTGGTTCGTGAACGAGTCGATCTCGATCTGAATCTGATCCGTCGGCAACTGCAACTGTCGCAGATAGTTCGCCGCAATCTTCTTGATCGTCTCACCGACTTCCATCACGCGACGATTCTGAAAGACGAAGGACTTCGTCTGTCGCGATATATTCGAGGGTTGGTCCGCCATGCGCGCCAGATCGATGGCTCGCTGCATGTTCGAAGGTGCGGCCGCGATGAAGATGCTGTTCGTCCGCTGGTCCGCCAGAAAATCCACCTTGTCGATCGGTCGCGGATTCGGCGGCTCCAACGTCTTGAAGACCGTTGTCAGCTTCTGCGCCAGCGGCTCGGCCAACTGGTTCTTGAGCATGACGATCTCAATCTGCTTGAGCGGCGTCTGCTGGTCGACCATCTCGATGATGCCGGCGACGATATCGACGTCCTGCTCCAGGCCTTCCAGAATCAGGCTGCCGTCCGGCGCTTCGATCACGTTGATATCCGTGCCTGACAGTCGCCGGCTCAACTGCTCCAGCACTTCGTCCGACATCCGCGGTCCGCTGGAAGCTGCGGCGCGTTCACGAATCAGTCGCTCCGCATTGGACGTCGCCGCGTTCGGATCTCGCGGATCCCTCCCCGCGGGCTGCGGCTGAGTCCCTCGCGCCGCAGGCTGGCCCGACGCAACCGTCTTTCGCGCCCGTGGTTCATTGTTCGTATCCGACTTCTTGTCGTCGCGCTGCTGGGGTCGAATCCGCATCGAACGCGGCGGCTCACGATCATCCTTCTTCGGTGCATCCGACTGTGCAAAGCCGGTCGAGATTGCGACGTTCATCAGGAAGACAGGCATCGATGCGGCAACCATCGTGCCGGCGCGCTTGGTTCGGCGCGGCGATGCGCTGTGCTTCGCATCGTCGAATCGTCGGTTGTGCGTCCAGTTGGCGTCGCCGCGACGACCGCCGCGATTGCTGCGCCGCGTGTTTCCACTCGAGCCGCTGCTTTGCTGCCCTTCTTTGACTTTCTCGATCAGTTCCTTCGCCTGCTCCGGCGTCATGTTCTCAATCTTGAGCACGCGTCGCGTGGGGCCGCCCCTGAACTGCATTTGCTGTTGCATATCTTCAATCACGCGCTTCACGTCCTCCAGCTTCGATTTTGATGCATTCACGAGCAGCACGTTCGTCCGCGCGTTGGGCGTGATCTTGACGAGGTCCGGCGTGTAGTTCCGATTCTTCTGCTTCTCATTCTGCTCGTTTTCGTTGATCTGGGATTCAATCATGTTGGCCAGGTCCGTCACGTCGTGACCGAACGGAATCGGAATGACCACGATGCCGGATTCTCCGCCGCTCGCTTCCGAGTCCATCTGCCTCGCCTGCTCGACGACCTTGTTCACATCCGACAACTTTCCTCGAACATAGATCGTGTTCGACGACTGATCGGGAACGATCGTCAATTCGGGCCCCGACGACTTGCCGTTCCGGCCGCCCGAACCACTGCGGTTGTTCTCGACAAACACCTGCTTCAGCGTCTCGGCGAGCGTCGAGGCATTCGTGTTGACGAGCCGGATGGGAACCGGCGTGTCGCCGGTATCGCCCGGCTTGTCCAGCTCCGCGATCTTTGCCAGGGCGTCTTCGACGGCTTCGGATTTTCCGGCAACGATGACGGAGTTCGTTTCCGTGATCGCCTTCAAACGCGTGTCGCCCGCCAGCACGACATCCTTGTCGTCGTCGCGATCGTTGTCGCGCGCCCACCAGGGGCGATCGTCCGGTTCTTTCGCACTGGTCCGGCTGACACGCAGCACTTCCGTCAGGATCTCAATCATCGTCGTTGCATCGACGTATTGCAGCGCCACCATTTCGACGCGTTTTTCCGTCGTATCGGCGCTGTCGATCACGGCGAGCAGATCATCGATTTCCTTCTTGGTCTTTTCCGTGCAATAGACGATCAGCGTGTTGCTGTTCGGTTCGGCTGTGATCGTGACCTGATTGTCGCGATCCTCGGCGGATTGGCCCCCGCCCCGGCCGCCGCGACCGAATCCGCGATTGCTGCTGATGCCCGCCTTCTTGTCGAAGAACGCCTGCATCGTCTGTGCGACTTCATCGGCAATCGCATTCTTCACGGGGATGTAGTGAATACTGAAGATCCCCGACGCCTTCGAATCGCTCAGCGGTGTGATCAACTGCGCCTGAATGCGTTCGAATTCGGCGTCCGTCGCGCTGACGAGAACCGTATTCGTCGGCTCGTGCGACTCCGCATGCGGTGCATCGCCACCCTGGCGGCCGCGACCGAAGAGGTTGTTGATGTTGTCCGCGATCGTTCGCGCCGGCACCTGATCGGGAATGACGACGGCGTGAATGATTCGGCCGCCCTCGATGTCGATCTGCTCCACGAGCGACTTGATCGACTCGTATTCCTTCTCGTTGGCATAGGCGACGATTTTCGTCGTGCCCCGCACGGCGCGAACGACGGCCGCCTGCCGACCGCGCTGACCTGACGTCGCCTGTTGTAGAATCTGCTGTATGCTCGATGCGACGTCGTTCGGATCCGCGTTCTCGATATTGATGACGCGCTCCGTGCGCACGCTGTCGCCCGGCTGGTCCATTTCATTGATCAGCTGTTCCACTTCCAGCATCTTCGACTCGACAGCCGACACGATGACGCTGTTCGTCGCCCAGTCGTCGGAGCTCTTGACTTGTTCTCTCGGTGACGGGCGACCACTCGTCGGCCGGAACAGGTTCTGAATCATCCGCGAGACCGATCCCGGTTCGGAGAATGTCAGCTTGAAGACGCGGCGAATGTGCTCGCCGCCGCCGGGGATGTCCAGCCTGGAAATCATGTCCAGGATCTCCGGCATGATGTCTTCGCGGGCGCTGACGATCAACGTATTCGACAGGTTCTGAGACGTGACGTTAAACGGCATCTGCCCCCGTCGATCCGACGGATAGCGACCACGCAGGGCCGCGTCGATCGACGTGCGCATTTCGTCGGATTGGCCGTGCTTGAGTTGCACGTATTCAGTGATCGTCTCCTTCGACGGCACATCGGCCTTGAGAATCAGATCGCGCACCTTCGCCATGTTTTCATCGTTGGCTGTGACAATAATGCTGTACGTACCGTCCTCGAAACTTGCGTTGACCTGATCGTTCGGATTTCGCGACGATCCGCGGAACTGCTGCGTAATAATCGTCGCCATGCTCCACGGCGAAACGTACTGAACCTTGAAGACTTCCGTCCTGCGCTCGCCGGATTCCTGGTCGAGCGCCTCGATCATCGGCCTGATCTTGTTGAAGTCCTCGTCCGTCGCGTTGACGATCAGCTGGTTTGTTCCCTCGTCGGCAACGATATTGACGGGATACTGCCGATTCACCTGCTGCATCGTCTCGCGAACGTGGCGCGTCAGCACGTTGGCCAGATCAACGGCCTTCGCATTGTTGACGACATAGATGTTGTCCTTGCGAACGCCCTTGTCGCCCTCGGCCTTCACGGGATTCACGACGTCGCGCTCGATCTGCTCGTGCTGCTTGCCGTTGGCGCGAACGATGATCAGGTTCGATCCCTGGTTGGGCGTCACAACGGGCGGCTCGACGCCGTGCGTCGTGAGGCTGATGCCCCGAAACAGCTCGTTGATGTTGCGAACGATGTCCGCCACGTTGATCGTCGGCGGCAGTGTGTAGACCTTGGTTTCCTGCTCGTTCTTCCCTTCCTGGGGAACGTCGATCGTCGCCAGCATCTGGCCGAGCAACAGCGCCGACGTCGGTCCGCCGACAAGGATCAGCGAATTCGTTCGCGGATCGGCCTGCATGCTGACGTAATCGAGATTCGTATTCCCCATCGCCCCCGAGCGAATCGCTTCGCCCATCATCGCCTGGATTTTCGTCAGGACCTGCTGTGCCGGCGCGTGATTGAGCTGGAGGCGATGCACCTGGACGGACGTGTCGACCTTGTCGAGATCCTCGGCCGTCGCCTTGATGCGTTCGAATTCCTCATCGGGCGCCTGCACGTAGATGATGCCGCTGCTCTTGTAGCCGCGAATGGAGATCTGGGCGGAACGATTCGTTGAACCTCGCGAAGTTCGGCCCGTACCGAATAATTCTGACAGCTGCGTTGCGACTGTCTCCGCATTCGCAAACTTCATCTCAATCTTGCGCAGCTTGTCACTGGATTCAAATTTGGCGTCGATCAGGGCGAGCTGCTCTTCGATGTCAACCATCAAAGGCTCAGGGGCCTTGATCAGGATCGTGTGCGTCGCATCCAGCGGTGTGATGATGACATCCGGCGAAGCTCCGGGCCGGCCGCCCACGTTATACAGCGTTCGAAGCGTATTCGCGATCTCCGTCGCCTCGCCCTTGACGGGAATCTGTCGAATCACGAGACCCACTTCCGTGTTGTCCAGTTCCTCAACAATCGCCTTCGCCTTCTCCAGCTGATCGCCCGGTCCCGCCAGGATCACGCTGTTCGTCCGCGGATCCGCATGGACCGACACGTTTTCATTGCGACGGGATGCCGCTGCCGGCGTGCGGCCTCGACCGCGACCGCGCTGCGGCGCTGCGGCAGGCGTCGCATTCTGATTATTGATCGTCTCGTCGATCAGGCTCTGGACGATGTCCGCAATCTCGCTCGCGCGGGCCTTCCGCAGAACGATCCGCATCATCTCGACATCCGACTTGATCGTCTTGTCCTCGAGGTCCTTGATGATGCCCTCGATCAAGTCGAGCGTATCCGGCGGCCCCTGCGCAATGATCGTATTCGTCTGCGATTCGGCCGTCAGCTTGACTTTGTCAGCGCTGACAAGCGTGTCGCCGTCGTCGCCCTGGATCTGCACTTGCTGCTGGGCCCGCTGATTGGCGGCGCCGCGTCCGCGCTGCGGAGCGCGGGTCAAGGCACGATCCTCAATGCCGAGCACTTCCTTCAGGTTCTCAACGACTTGCGAAGCGTCGAGATTCTTCATCTCGAACATCCGCATGTTGACGTCGAGAATCCGCTTGCTGTCCAGATGGCGAAGCACTTCGACGATCAGCGGAATTTCCTTGGGCGGCGCGACGACGACAACTGAACTCGTTCGCTCGTTCGGAATCACTTTGATTCGCGCCGGCGTCGCCGGAGCCTGCTGCTGAACCGGTTGCTTGCCCTTGGCGTTCTTGTCGTCGCCTTTGCCGGCTTGTGTTGGCTGACCGGGCAGCTGGGGCTGCGCCCGATTTCCTCTGCCACGATTCACCGTGCGCTGCGCCGGGCTATTGAAGATCTCATTCAGCTTGGCGGCGACTTCTGATACAGGCGCGTACTTCAGTGGGAAGATCCGCATGACGGGTTCCGTCTTTTCGTCGCCCATCAGTTCTTCGAGAATGTCCCGCAGACGCTGCACTTCTTCCTCAGGCCCGAGCAGGATCAGCTTTCCCGTATCCGGATCCGTCAAAATCTGCACGCGATCCGTCGGCGGATTCAGGATGGATTCCAGATGCCCGCCGAGCGGTGCGCCGTCGTCCTTTTCGGTTTCCGATTCCGATTGACCGATCGCTGCGGCACACACGACGTCGCGCAACCAGAGCGGCAGCATATGCGACGGCAGCGCCGAGATCGGCCGCCCGTCCGCGCCACGATCCGTTCGCTTGCCTTCCGTACTCGCTGCCTCCTCTTCCTCTTCGCCAGCGTGAATGTCAATCGTCTGAACGGCACTCCCGCTGCCGATTTCCGCAATCTCGATCGGAAACTCAGAACCTGCCCGCGCCTTCAACAACCTCGCCGCGTCCAGCGCCGACATACCGCCCTTGACGTCGATCGAGACATATCCCGAACCGTATTTGCCGCCATCCTTCGGCACGTCATAAATCTCGATCCACTTCTCGATCTCCGGCCGCTGACTCGGGCGGAAGTTCATCACGATCAGATCCTTGTCGCGAGGTCCTTCCTTGAACGTAACCGGTCGCCGACCTTCGATGTTGATGACATCTTCCAGGTCGTATGAAATATCCCACGCCGACTTGTGCTTCAGGTTGACGATGAACATCGACTCGTAGTCTTCGCTGCCGGGAATGGGCGGTGCGTCATCCCGAATCACATCCAGAATCTCTTCGATCAGCTTCCAATCCTTCGGCATCGCGCGGATCAGCAGCGTGTTCTCGTACGGATTTGCGTAGATCTGCACATCAGACACTGTCGCGCCCGTGTCCGTCAGCTTCGCCGTCGGCTTTGTCGGCGCGCGTCGATTCGGAGCGCGACGTCCGCCTTTTTGCGGAGCCTGGTTGACGGAAATTGCTGTGTCGGCCTTCAGCGCCAGCATCGAACGGAGTTTTTTCTCATCCTCTTCCGCGTCATAAACGCGAACCTTTCGCGTGATCGGCATCGCATCCAGCGTGTCGATCTGCGTGACAAGCTGAATCGCTTCGGCGACTTCATTCTGCGGCCCGAACAGGATGAGCTGATCGCCGATCGCCGTGATCGAGAGCTCGACATCCGTCGGATTCACGGAACCGCCCGCCGCGCCTTCCTTACCGCCCGCGCCCTGCGTCGCGTTCAATATGCTGGAAAGCACGCCCGCGATCTCGTCGGCCTTGCGATTGATGACGTTGACGATGACCTTCTCCGGCCGCTGACTCTCGGCGACGGCCTCCATCTGGCTGACGAGATTCTCAATCGTGCGCAGCTTCTCCGGCGGCGCCGTCACGAGCAGTGAGTTCGTCACGGGCTCGGCAACGATGCGAACCTTCGTATCGCCCGCCGACTGCACGACGCGGTTCTGGGCCGCCTTGGGCGGCGTCTTGCCGCGACGCGTTTTCGCCGTAGCGGCATTGATCCGGGCTGTCGGCGACACGTATTGCGATTCGGGAACGGCCTGCTGAATGATCGGCGCGATGATCTCGGCCTTCGCCCACATCAGCTTGATGATTGTCAGTTCGCCAGTGGACGTATAGTCGATCTTCTCAATGAGCGGCCGAACCTTTTCGATGAACATCGGCGTCGCGTAAATGTTGATTGTCTTGTTAAAGGAATCCGCTGTGACGGACTGGGCGCTTCCGCCCGGCGCGGGAAACATCTGATTGATGTACGTCGCGATATCCGTCGGCTCCGCCCGTTCAAGCTTGATCTGAACCCATTGCGGCTCGACATCGCAGGCATTGCTCTCCAGTCGATCGATCAGCCGCTGCACTTCAATCCAGTCTGGATCGCTGCAATAGACTAGCAGCGACTGATCCGCGTCATTCGGAATGATCATTGGTCCATCACCGCCGCTCTGGACGCTGCGACCGCGACTGGCTCGCGCCGCCCTCTGACGCGCCGCCGCTCTGGCCTTGGCGTTCTTCGCCGCAATCGGCTGAGCGACTTTCGGCGTGCTGTCTTCCGCCATGATCTGCTGGACAGTTTCTGCGATTTCCGACGGCGTCGCGCATCTGACATACACGAAGTGTTCGCTCGGTTCTTCGGGATCGACGACATCGAGCTTCTGAACGAGATCCTCGATCATCGCCAGGTCGAATCGCGACGCACTGACGAACAGGCTTCGGCTTGACACAATCGTGATGCTCGGCGGCTGGTCCACTGTCGCAACGATCGCGGGACCGCCCTTCTTGCCGCGGCGAACCGCCGTTGGGCCGCCGCCGGAAGATGGCATCGCCTCATTCAATCGTTCGACGATGTAAGAAGCGTCTCGATGCTGAAGGCCGATCGATTTCGTGATCCAATCGGGCGGTACGTCGAACTGATTCAAAACAAGCTGCCGAACGAACTCGATACCTTCCCGGCCGCCCACGATGACGATGCCGTTGCCGTTGGCGCTCGGGAAGAGCGTCACATCGAATTTGGCCTGCTCCTTGGGCGCCACGAAGTCGGGGCTCTTTGTTATTCGGGGACCGATGCTTTGCAAAATCGGCAGGACCTGGGAAACGACAGTCGACGCATCGGCGTACGTCAGCTCAACGAGTTCCATCTCCGGCCGACTTTCCGTCGGTACATCCAGCTCCGCGATGCGGCTCCGGAGTTCTTTCATGAGGTAATCGGGGGCTTTGATGTAGAGGATGTTCGCTTTCGCTTCCGTGATGATATTCACGGCATCCGCATCTTCGAGATCCGGGGCGATTGCGTTCGCCTGCGGTTGCCGACGACCTCGTCGTCCGCCGCGCTTGGCGGGCGGTGCCGCGGCCCCTTGAATGGGATACAACTGCCGCAGAATCGTCAGTACATCATTCGCCTTCGCGTAGTTGAGCTGAATCGTGACGTACTTGTCGATTTCGTCCGGATTTTCGATGTTCGTCAGATGGCGAACCATCTCGTCGAAGTAGATGTGCTCTTTCGCGAATCCCGTCAGTTCCAGCCGATCCGGATCAGAGATTTTCACGCCGTACGTGTCGCTGAACAGCGGCCGATAGCGCTCGATGATCTGAAACGGCGTGAATCCGACAGGCGGCACATACTGTGTCTGACACGCAACATACGGATCCAGATTCGCCGCCCTGAATTCCGCGAACGAACCGAAGATTCGATCCTTCGGAACCGCCTTGAGCAGGTCCGGGATTCGAACGACTGTGATGCGATCGTTGAGCCGCTGGATCACGAGATTGTTCAGTGGACGATCGAACAACAATTCGTTGAGCTTGTGAAACGCCCCGTCATAGCTGAACTTTTCCGTACTGAAGTACGTCAGCGTGCCCTCAATCTCATCATCGAGATTCCGCACGAAGGGAAGCCGGCTCATCCGCGCGAAGTCCGCCACGACATCCATCCACGGCGTCTCTTCGTAATTGATGCTGAACTCACGATCCGCGGCGGGCGCCATCTTGATATCGATGAACACGGCCGGAATCTCTCCGATGGGAGATTGAACCGACGAATCATCATCGTCGGCGGCATCCTCGACATCGACGTCAACCTTTGACCGGCCTCGCTTTCCGACGCGGGGCCGCTTCGTCGACGACGGTTTCTTGTCGTCGCGATCGTTCTTGCCCCGATCCAGGATCGCATTCATCTTGTCGCGACGCTTCGACTCGAGATCGGCGCGGCGATCCTTGGCGCGCTGCTGGGCTTTTTCGATCGCTTCCTGCCGCTTCTGCTCCGCTGTCTTTGGCTCCCCGACATCCTCGGCGTTCGAGTTCGGATCCACTTCCGGATTCTCTTTGCTCGTGTCGATCAGGTTGCGACGATTGCCCTTCGTGTTCTTCTTGGAAGCCGGCGTTTCGTCGTTGGCCGCGGCATCCGTCACTTTCGGCAGGCCGCCTCGGGGTCCGATCTTTCGACGGATCCGCTTGCCCGCCTCGGTGTCCTCGAACGTCGTGCCCGGCTTCTTCGCCGAATCCATGTTGATTGCGGGTTTCGTTGCCTGCGGCTTGATCGTCGTCTTCTTCGGTGCGGGCGGCGGCGTCTTTCCGACGGACTTGATCGCCGCCTGCTTGAGTGCCTCCAACTGGGCTTCCATTTCCGCCTTCTCGGCAGCGCTCATGTCCTGGCCACCGGGCGTCTTGCTCAGATTGTCGAGCGCCTTCTGCTTCTCGGCTTCACTCTCTTCGGCAACGCGCTCGCGCTCTTTGTCCAGATCTTCCTTCTTCTCGTCCTTTTTCTCGTCCTTCGACGCATCGTCCTTGGAGTCCGCGTCCTTCTTGTCGTCCGAGGATTCCTTGTCCTCGTCTGCGTCCTCGTCTTTGGGCGCGTCGTCCTTTTCTTTGTCCTTATCTTTGGACTCTGTCGGCTTGGGCTCTTCCAGAACGCCGTAGGGCGCGGCGATCAGGCGGGACGCGCCGAATGCGAGCGACAACAGTGTCAACACCATGACGAGACTCGCCATTCGGCCAAAGACTCGTTTGTTCATCATTTCGGACAACATGATTCGTTGTGTCCTTTCGCAAACGCGTGCGACTCGTCCAGTACGCCCCCGACGACGTCGCCCGCTGCTTTTGAATCCCGTCCCGAGTGGACGGGAACTGATACCAGATTCGCACCGCACGATTGCGGCACTTAATTCTGTTGTGACCATTCCTGAATCGCCATCGCCAGCTGTTCGGGCTGCTCCGCGTTCAGCTTCGCACGCGCTTCGAAACTCTCACCGCGAGGATAAAGGTAATAACTCTCGGTTTCCTGCATATACACGATGCCGCCCAACGGGCACACGGCGATCAACACGCCGCAATCAATCACATCCGCGGTATTCCCCGCCACGAAGATTTCGCGGCCGTCAGGTCCGTTAACGATCATCTCCTGCTTGTCGTCGCCCGTCTGCGGATCGCGATAAGTCAGCAATCCCGATACCGTGTATCCCGACTTCGGCGGACAATCGTCGACAACGACTTCAACGGGGGGTTCGTCAATCTCGACGGGGGCGACCGCCTGTTCGGGAATCAGGTAAACCTGCTCCCCCGGCCTCGGCGTGAATCGTTGCTCGCGCACCAGCTTCCCTGTCGGATAGACGGCTGACACGGCGATGGCAACGGCTTCAAAATCGCCCAGAGGAAGTTTCGTTTCCGGCGAAATCACCATCGGCGGCAACGTCTTCTGCTTGCCGCCCTCTTCCGTGATCGTGATCGTGAATCGCGCCTCTTCCTTGTCGCGACTGTCGATCGCCAGGTTGATCGTCTTCGGCGGCAGCGGCGGCGTGTGGCTCGGCACTTTGTAGGTCCACGGCTTGCCGTCCTGGAATGCATGACGCTGACGGAACTCCGTGCCATCCGCATAGACGCCGCGAATATCGACTTCATCGCCCTTGCCGACGATCTGCTTCTGCTTGCCCGGCTCAACGCCCGACTGCGTCTGCGTCGAGACTTCGCCTTCCCAGAGGAATGCCGCATCGATGCCGACGAGCTTGATATCGCGATTGTCGATCAGGACGGTATTCGCCGGCGGCGGCATGTGTTCGCGGAAGATGTTCCGCACTTCGAGCAATGCAAACGCTTCGTCCGGCGGAAAGTCATCGCGCCACTTGCCGAGCGACTCGTCGGCATCCCGCATCTTCGGCTTCGCCGTGGCGAACATCGCCGACTCCTTCCTGGGCACTTCGGGAAGAATCATCGTCGCCACATCAAATGTCAGTTTGATGATGTTGCGCCCTTCTCTCGGCTCCGGCGTCAACTGAACCTCCGTGACGCGCGAGATGTACGCCGAATCGTACATCGCGCGTAACAGAGTCATCGCCTTCGTATACTCATCCTTGACGGTCACTTCATACGAAATGGCCTCAATGCCCGTCTTGCTGCCGAGCTTCTTCGTCGAGGATTTCTTCTTGATATCCGGCGCGGAAAATCCGTTGGCGGCGGCCGTTTCCTTGAGCGCTTCGCCGAACCAGTCGAACGTCTGATTCCGATCGAAACTGAAGGTCCGATTGACGTACTTTTGCCAGCGTTCGGCGAAGTTCAATTCGGAACGTGTCAGCATGTCCAATTCACTTTGCTTCTGCGTCCAGTTCTCCAGGTCCGCCTTTGCCTTCGTCGCCGGACCGATGAACACACCCGTGACGATGTAATATCCCAGGACGCACGATACGGCCGCGCCAAAGATGATCGCGAGTCGCTTCTCTCCCGGATTCATGACGACGCCCCCCGTCCACTGATGGCTGCCGCTGCAGTAACGCTCTCATTTGCGGGAGCGACATCGTTTTCAGGCACAGGCGCCTCGATATCCGCATCCGCTGCATCATCGAACGCCTCGTCATTCTCGGCAGCCTCGGCTGCGATCGTCGACTTGCCGCGCTTGCGTTTGGGAATCTGGGCCCGAATGCTCGTGTCAAACTTGTAGATCGAACCGCCGCGGCCACGAATCGGCGATTCGCTGCCGGGAATGACATCCTCGAAGCCGAGTTCGCGAAGCTTTTCTGTGATCTCGTTCACTACGCCGAGCTTTGCCGTACGCAGTTTCATATCCAGCGTGGCGACGTATTTCCTTCTGCCCTTGCGGCCCCGTTCATCCGAACTGAATGACATCCGCGTCACTTGCACCTGATCCGAATCCGGAAACACTTTCGTCAACTTGACGATGGTTTCTGGCCAGTATTGATCCGCTTCGTCCCATGACTCGACGATGTCCAACAGCGACTTCAGACCCTTGATTCGCTTTTCCTGAGGCTGGTCCTTCTTGTAGGCCTCCAGCGCCGCATCCGCCTGAGCCATCGGTCCCCAGACAAACTTGCCGTACGTCACGCCGATCGCCGCGACCAGAAACGCCGCCGTCAGCGCCACGCGCGGGACCTTCCGCATCCGAACCGTTCGCCGACTGATCGGCTTCTTCGGCGACAGGAAATCGAAGCTCACAAGCGGGTCGCGACCGTGACCCATCGCAAGACCCAGGACGGCGCTGAAGCCACGCAGCTCCTTCGCGCGATTCGCCGACAGATCCAGCGCCCGATCCGGGGCGAATAATTCCGCCCGGGCCGCAAAACGCGCCGCCAGCGATTGCGCCAATTCGGCTTCCAGCCCCGTCGCACCGCAGACAACGATGTGATCGACGCTCGCCGACGTGTCCGTTGCACGATACGCCTCGAACGAGCGGATGATCTCAACCATCAGGCGGCTGATCGCCTCACGCGTATGCTCGCTCTCGCGGGCATCTAACACGCCCGGCGTTGTAATCCGACTGTCCTGGTTGTTGTCGAGACGCTCCTCGCGAAGCACGGGCATCGTCGCCGTCGCCGAACGGCTGAAGACGAGCGCACCGTCCCGCAGGACACTGATCTCCGTATGATGCGGCCCGCTTTCGACCACGAGCATTGTCTGATTCGTGGCTTCCGAAACGCATGCCATGATCGCCTGGCGATTGGCGTAGGGACGCAAACCGATTCGGCTGAGCGACAAACCCGCTTCCGATGCCACTTTTCGATAAAAATCGACGTCCTCATTGCGGACGGCCGCAACCAGGGCCGTCGACGGCTCCTTCGGATCGTGATCCGACGAGAGGGCGAAATCGATCGACGCCTGTTCCGACGAAAACGGCAATTCCCGCGCGATCTGATTCAGAATAATCGCCGGCAGATCGTCCGCCGGTGACGGCGGGAGATTGATCGTGTTCAGCACGACCTGCTCGCGCGGTACGCAGAAGACGGCGTGCTTGTTGCCGATCCGCGACTGGCGAATCGCCTCACGCAGGAACGCACCGAAGCGCTCGGGTTGATCCGTCGCGATCTCTTTCGGGATCGGTACTGAAACTGCCTTGAGCAATTCAATACCGTTCGCACGCGGCTGGACCAGCGCCATGCGCAAATCCTGCGTGTCCCAATCCACTGTCAGAAGCTTCTTGCCGCCGAATGCCATTAGTTTCCGCTCGATCCTGGTCCGCCACTCGCTCGACCGCGCACTTCGTCGCCATGCGGCGTGTAGGCGGGGCCCAGCTCGTTCATATTTCGATAGTAGACGACTTGTGGAATGGGACCGCGCATCTCCAGAATCACCATGATCCGTTCGACGACACCGTGATGGTCCGCATAGCCCAATGATTCGATCCTGTACTTCGACGACTTCGTCGTGATCTTGTCCAATATCTGCCGAAACCGATTCTCATCCAGCACGCCGTTCGACAGCAGCCATGCCGGCGACGAACGATCCGCCGAAGACAAATCCTTGCGCGCCGCGACGATCGCATCGATCTCGTCGCCCGACAATTCCATCAGACCGCTCAACACCGGACGCGGCGCCGTACTCACATTGATCCGCCCCTGGAAAATCGGCGTGGGCTGTACCGTGAGCCGGTCCAGAATCTGCGGCAAGTCCTCAATCGTCCCGGGCGGCTCCTCATCCGTCAGATTCGCATACGACGGCGGCGCAGCGACCACATTCTCGGACGCTTGCAGGTTTGCAATTTGATCGGCCAATTCTTCCGGTGTGATTTCGTCAATCTCGTCACTCGGCTGCGAAGTTGGATCGCCACCGTCCGGCTGTACTGGAACGCCGGTTTGTTCGTCAGATTCGTCAGGCTCAATCGGCGGCGGCGCGGGAAGGAGGTTCATAACACTGTTAAACGTGGCTCCGCCCGAACGAACATTCATGATATAGCTGACAATGTCGCTATCCATCTCCTCTTCGAGGTCTTCCTGGAGCTTCTCAAGGTCCTGCTGGTTCAGAAAAATCCGCGGTCGACCGTCGGCCGACACATTCGCTTCCTGCGACCAGATCGTGAAATACTTCGCCAATCCCGGAAACAACTCGCTGTCGGCATCATCGAATGGAAACGACTCGTTGCCGTCATCTTCGTTCGGATCGAGCAGACCGTTCTGGTTGTAGTCTTCGCCGAAGACAACCCAGCCCGTGAATCCGCGCACCAACAGCAGTTCTTCGATCGTGGAGAAGGGCGCCTTTTTTGCCTGATACGGCGGATAGAGCGCGCCGTAGTAGGCATCTTTTGCGCCATTGGGCCGCGCCGAGTTGCCGGCCTCGCGCCAATCCAGCAGTGAGTCGACCAATACGTTGATGTCGACTGCATTCTCCGTCGTCTGCGGAATCACATTGTTCAAGAGTCGGCGCAGCTGCGGCTCAGTGATCAGATTGAGATCCAGGCGGGCGCATTCGTCCGTGATCCCATATCTGACTTTGTCCGGATCGTCGGGATCCGACGCGATGATCGTGAACCGGACAATCGGATCGGCGCTCGAATCGTACGTCCGAGCCTCCGACGACTTGTCGATCGTGGCCACGCCCCCTTCGTCGTCGGCGCCGTCAAACGGGATCGCCCGCAGCGCTTCCGGATTGTTGTACCAGGTCGCGAGATCACCTTGGCTGTCGCGCAGAATCGGCACGATCCTCTGAATCCCGGCCTCGGCCGCCATCCGCATCTGGAATTCCTGAATCCGTGTTTCCACGGTATCCACATGCGATCGCACCATCAGCGTGTATCCGGCGGCCAGCAGCGACAGAAGCACGATCATCACCAGCACGACGACAAGCATGAACGCCGGCCGACGCGCTGTCTTCCCAATGCGATTGCGTCGATTGCAGGATAGAGACGTCATATGCCGCCTCCTGCACCACCGCCCGTGCTCTGCTGCGCCCGCATGAGGCGCGAGCCGAAGAATGTATCCGCCTGATGCAGTCGAACCGTGACTGTATATGTCTCAGCCGCATAAGGTTCGGGCAGTGCGGGCGTCAGATTGGAATCGCCGAATTCCGCCTCGTCTTCCTCATCCTCTGCCTCTTCCTCTTCTTCAGGCGGCGCGAGTTCCGTGTATCCGACCGTGATTTCCACGGCCTGCGGCAGGGAGTTTCCGCCGGGCGAACCCTCGCCGACATCCCAATAGTCCGCCCAGTCGACACCGTCGAAATACCTGAATCGAACGTACTTCAACTCTTCGGAAACGATATCCAACGCAACCGATTTCTCGTCACGATCGATGAACGCCAGTTGGAACGGCGTCTTGACTTCCCGACGAACCAATCCGAGCGGCTTCGGTCCCTCGACGCCGTTCGCATACATATGCGGATCGAATTCCTCTTCGAGATCGTAAGCCAGGTAATACTGCACCTGGCGGATGTCGCACTCTGCCGGCGGCTGCTCATCCGTGATCGAACGACGCTGAAACACATGCTTGCCGGGAAATCGAACGCATTGAATGCTGAGAAATCGATCTGTCCCCGAAATGCCCGGCCCCATACTCGTCAGGAATCCGTTGCAGGCCCGAACCTCTTCGGCAATCTGATACGCGACACGCTGCGCGAGAATCCCCGACTTAACGGCGACGCGGCCCTGCTCGCGCGTGCGCAATGTCAGGTCGTAAAATGAGAACATCATCGCCCCGATGATGACGACGAGCCCCAGCGCGAGGACGACTTCCACCAGCGTGAAGCCTTGGCGGCGCACATTGAGTTTCCTCATGGGAGCTGCCATCATTGATCCCTCTTTTGGCCCGGCTGGGAGACGACGGGCGTCAACGGCGACTGACCGCCGCTCGCTCCGCCCGTGGCCTGATTGACGACGTTCTGCGCATTGCCGGAATTGACCATGTTCATCAACTGGTCAACCTGCCCGGCGCCCAACTGACTCCCGAACGCCTGCATCAGCGTCGGTAACAACTCGATCAACTGATCGGCCGGCAACTGGGCAAGCATTCGCGGATCGAAATTCGTCGGGTCAAGAAGTGGACCGACTCCGTCAGGCAAGGCATTCGTGAGTTCTTCGATCTGATCTTCATCGAGCCCCAAGTCGCGCTCGAAGTCGAACCCGCGCGGCTCAGCCCGAACAATGCGCGTTCGCAGAATATTCCGCCGCGTCTCCTCATCCTCCGGATCGCCCAGGAAGATGTTGATATCAATTTCGTACAACCCCTCGACCGTCCGCGACGGTTCGATCTCCGTCATCCAGCTCATGCCAGGAATACCGACGTCGGCGCCATCAACGACGAAGTATCCGAATTGCTCACGCTCCGTGATGTCGATGTCCATCTCGCCGTCGCGATCCTCGTCCATGCCCGTATCAAGAACAGTAATGATCTTCTCCGTCAGCAGCATCGCGCGGGTGCGCAACTCGGCCTTCTCGACGAAATACTGCCCGTTCCGAAAGACGACGCCGACGGCAACCATCGCGACCAGCAACAGGGAGAGCGACAGGATGACTTCCAGCAAGGCCGCCCCGCGTCGTATCGGGCGCGCGACTTTCGCGCAGCCCGACCGCCGCGCTCGACTCATCGAACGAGCGAAGGAACCCGAGTTGAAGAACTGGTGAGCCACGTTAGACCACCCCCGTTTCGACACCCCATTGTGCCGGTCGACCTTCACGCCAGATGCCTCCTTGTACGCCGAATAGCGGCATTCGTCGCAATTTCCGGGAGTCCCGCCGCCCGGATTTTGGACGCCCGAACGCACGGATCGCTCCACGCAGCGTCATCCATCAAGGTTTCAGCATTGGCATGGGATCGCCGCAACCGCATCAACTGCCGTAACATATTGCAGCAATAGAAGTTAGAGCTGAGAGACGAACGGATTCAGGAATGCGGAGATTACTTGCGGCCACCGCCGGAATTGTCACGCTTCTGGCCGCCGTTGCGACCGCCGCCGCGATTGCCGCCCGTGGATTGATTGCCACGGCCGCCGCCCAGGGCATTTCGGATGTTGTTCTGCTCGGCCTCGCTGAGACCGGACTCGTCGAGCTTGTCGTCGATATCCGATTGGGACGGGGGCGGAGAATTCGATCCCGAAGAGTCGCCCGGATTGTCGCCCGATTGCATCGGGTCGCCCGAACCCCCATCCAATTCGCCGGAATCGCCGCCGGGGACATTATCCGGAATGCCGTCCCCATCATCGTCAACGGCAGGCTGACCGCCGAAGCCGGTCGATTTCAGGGACAGCCGGCCCAGATCGCTCAGTTCCGGCAGGTAGAGGTTTTCGCGCTTGATGTAGTTCGCCGGATCCGCGAGTTCGTCCTCGTCCATCGGCGATCGGACTGACGCGATCCCGGTTCGCCCGTCGAGCAGGACCCAGGAGGACGGATCCTCCTCTTCCAGCGCATCTTCGGGCAACCGCCGAGCCAGCGTGATCAGAGCCCACGTCACTTTGCCGTGCGCATCAAAGAGGATCGCGGCGCGATAGTCGTCGACCGGATAATCCGCATCAACAATATTGTTGTCAGGGTTCGACGGATCCAGATCGTCAAACGCCTCTTCCGTGTCGAGCGCCCCGACTTCCTCGTCCTTGAGTGTTTCGCCCTCGTCCTTTTCCTCTTCCGGACTCTCGCTGATCGAAATCGGCTTCGTGAATTCGGGACGACCGAGCTTGATCTCGTGCACCTGCACGTCGGAAAGCAGCAACGACTCCATCGCCTGCTCCGCCCACGCCGACGTGACGGGGGTCCAGACGTTGTAGTCACGAATCGGATCGCGCTCGATCTCGATGATCGGCTGCTGCGCGCCCGGCGCAAATCGCACGCGGACCCGCCGATTCTCTTTCGCGGCTTCTGCGCGGGCCATGTATAATACATCACGCACGCGCGACGCCGACTCCGGCAGTTCCGAGCCAATGATCTGCGTCTCGAGCACGGGCCACGTGATACCGGCCAGAAGCACAAGCATGCCCAGGACAATCAGAATCTCGATCAGCGTGAACGCGCGCCGATTCGCCATCCGTACGTCGCCACGGGCGTGGCCACGACGAAGCAAGCGAGATTCGATGATCCGATGTGATGCGTTCATGGGTTTTCCGGGCACGAAACGCCAATGCGTCGCGCAGCGAGCACGAGGCTCGACGCCTGGCGCGGACTAGTTGTCCTTCCAGTTATTGATGTCGTCCTCATCGCCGTCAATGCCGTTGGGGCCGAGGCTGTAAAGGTCGTACTTGCCTTCGTTGTGATCGCCCGGGTACTGATACACGAACACCTTGCCCCAGGGATCCTTGAGCCCCTGTTCGTCCTTCAGATACGGACCCGTCCACTTCTCGGCGATGTCGTCATCGCTGGGCTTTTCCATCAGGTCCTTGAGTTCCTCCGGAAACTGCCCCGTGTTGAACTTGTACAAGTCGATCGCCTGGGAAAGACTTCCGTTCGGTCCGATCGCCGCCCGTGCGATGTCTTTCTTCGCCTGTTCACCTTGACCGACCAATGCCGGAATGGCGAAGGCGGCGAGCAACGCCAGCAGGCCCACGACGAGCAGAATCTCAAGCAGCGTAAAGCCCTTCCGGCTTCGGACGTTTCGTCGCATTTTTTTCTTGGTCACCATGACTGATCTCCTGATTGCTACGTCGATCGCCTCTGCGGCCCCATTCAGCCGAGAACAGCAATCGACTCGATACCAATTCTTTGTTATGTCATTATTTGATGCCGCCTGCACTCATCGTCAGGATCGGCAACAGCAGCGCCACGGCAATGATCGCCACGACGCCGGCCATTCCAACCAACAGCAGCGGTTCGAGCATTCTGATCGCCAGCTCGATTTTCCGCGAAGTTCTCGCTTCGTAGGAATCCGCAATCGTCACGAGGACATTTTCGAGATTATTGCTTTCTTCGCCAATCGCAATCATGTCAACGATGTCTAGCGGAAACAAATTGCTCTGCCCCAGGGGCTTCGACAACGATGCGCCCTTCCGGACGCTCTCCGTCGCATCCTCAATAATCTCCGCCAGGACCTGATTGCCCGCAGAGTCCCTCGCTATTTTCAGCGATTGCAGGATCGGAACGCCATTCTTCAGCAAAGTACCCAGAATTCTGCAGAAACGGCAAATCGCGACAAGCACGAATATGTTGCCCACGAGCGGCGCTTTGAGCTGAATCCGGTCCAGATAGTTTCTCCCTGCCGGACTGCGGAAAAAACCGATAAACACGGCCACCGCCACAAGCAGGCCACCCAATGCCCAGAAGCCATGCTCCTTCAGGAAATCGCACGCCGCAAAGACGATCTGCGTCAAAACGGGCAAATCCCCTTGAAGAAAACCACGCACCTTCGGCACGACGACAGTCAACAGAAACACAAGGATTCCGACGCCGACGAGCATGAGCACAGCCGGATACAGCATCGAACCGTAAACCTTGTTTCGAAGCTCGTTCTGTCGTTCCGTGAAAATTGCAATTCTTGCCAGCACCTCTTCGAGGAATCCGCCCTTTTCACCTGCGCGCACCATCGACACATGCAGCGGACTGAACGCGTTGTGATGCTTGTCCATGGCGTCCGCCAGCGTTTGACCGCTGGCGAGATCCTCTCGAACCTCTTTCAGAACCTCTTTCAGAACGGCGTTATGCGTTTGCTTGTAAAGAACGTCCAGCGATCGCAACGCCGGCACGCCGGCACGCAATAAGTCAGAAAACTGAGAATAAAAGACGGCGATGCCCGTGGCCCGGACTTTCTTCTTCCGCTCGCCCGTCCCCGCCTTGCCGCCTTCGCGGACTTCGACCGGAAACAACGCCTGCTCATCCAGCGCCCGCAACGCCTGTTGTTGCGAATCCGCGGCCAGAACGCCCGATACAGTCTGTCCCTGGATGTCTCTTGCAACGTAGGTAAAACTCGGCATTCGCGACCGCCCCGGCACACACTATGCACGTAAACGACTGAAAACAATTGACTTACGCATCAACCCCACCGCATCATCGCGGCCGCGGCCGATCGTCTCATCGCCACTTATACGAACGGCAGATTGAAGGATTGCAGTCCACACGACGTTTGGTGAATTCGCCGGACATCGCCGCGGACCTCGAACAGGGCTTCAGGATCGGCACCGCGTCACGGCAGATCCCGATCGGCCCGACGCCCCGCCTGTGCCGTTCGGGGCATTCGACGGCAGACGCGATCGAATCTCAGTCCGCGGAATCGGGTTCCAGATAGGTATATCCCTTCAGACCGTCTTCGTAGCCTCGCAGCATATCCGCCGATTCCCGGAATGTGATCCGGCCGGCGCGCAAGGCCCTTTCCACGACGCGCCGCAGACGAACCAGCAGGTCCTCCGGCGAATACTGAACGTAACGAAGCACTTCATCGACCGTGTCACCGTCCACGATGTGATCGACGAAGTACTGCCCGTCGTCTCGCACTGTCACATGCACGGCATTCGTATCGCCGAACAGGTTGTGCATGTCGCCCAGGATCTCCTGGTACGCGCCCGTCATGAAAATGCCGAGCAGGTAGTCGCCGCCGTCGAACTTGTGGACTTCGAGCGTGTTCTTCACATCGCGACGATCGATGAAACTGTCCAGCCGGCCATCGCTGTCGCACGTGATGTCCGCCAGCACGGCCTTCACACGCGGCTCTTCGCCGAGTCGATGGATCGGCATGATCGGCAACAACTGGTCGACGGCCCAGCAATCCGGCACGGATTGAAAAATAGAGAAGTTGCAGGCATAAGTCGATGCCAGCTGCTGCTCGAGACCGCGCAATTCGTCCGGCACGTAATCCTTCTCTTGCATAATGCGATGAATTTTTCGGCACGCCGACCAGAACATCGACTCCATCACGCCGCAGTCCTGAAGTGTCAGATAGCCGAGCTTGAACAGCGTCATCGATTCGTCGCGCAGATGCAGCACGTCGTGGTAGACTTCCTGGAAGTTTTTGGAATTGATGGACGCGTGCGCTTCGAGCAGGCTGTGCAGCACGTTGTGCGACTCTTCCGGCAGCGATGTCGGAATTGGTTCGTCAATCGGGTCCGTCACGCCCAACACGTTGAAAATCAAGGCGGACTGGTGCGCCACGATCGCCCGGCCGCACTCCGTGTCGATCGTCGGATGCGGGATTTCTGCGTCGCCGCATCCCGTCGCCAGCGTGTCAACAATATCCGCCACATACTCATCCATCGAGTAATTCGCGCTCGACGCATACGTCGTGGAACTGCCGTCATAATCAACGGCCATGCCGCCGCCGACATCAAAGTACTGCAGATTTCCACCCAGTTTCTTCAGTTCGATGTAGATCCGAACCGCCTCTGACAAGGCCTCCTTGAATGATCGAATATTCGTGATCTGGCTGCCGAGATGAAAATGCGTCAGCACGAGCGAGTCGAGCATGTCCTGCTCACGCAACAGCTCGACGCTTCGTAGCATTTCGGAAATCGTGAGGCCGAACTTTGACTTGACGCCCCCGGATTCCTGCCAGCGCCCGGAACCGCGCGCCGACAGCTTCATTCGAAAACCCACGCGCGGCGTCACACCCATCACGCGCGCTCTATCGATGATTCGCTGAAGCTCGCTGTATTCCTCGACGACGATCACAACCGTCTTGCCGAGCTTCGTGCCCCACAGCGCGAGATCGATGTACTCGCTGTCCTTGTATCCGTTGCAGATGATGAGCGGCTGATCCGCCTCCAGCATCGCCAGCACGGCGATCAATTCCGGCTTGCTGCCCGCTTCGAGACCAAATTGATGCGGCTCGCCATATTGGACGATTTCCTCCACCACGTGGCGCTGCTGATTCACTTTGATCGGAAACACGCCCATGTAGGCGCCCGTGTATTCGTGAACCGCGAACGCGCGATCAAACGCCGCATTCAACTGATCCAGGCGCGAGCGAATGATGTCGGAAAATCGGATCAACAGCGGGAGGTTCAGCTGTCGGGCACGCAGCTCGTCCACAAGTTCCTTGAGATCGAACCGAGGACCGTCCGGGCCGCGCGGACTGACATCCACATTCCCCTTGGAATTGATACCGAAAAATCCGGCCCCCCAATTCTCGATGTTGTAGAGCTCCCTGGAGTCATCCACAGTCCATTTCGTCAAGAGATCCGAACCCCGTCGGTTTTGCGAAGCCGCATGCGCCATCCATAATCCCCATGCCCGGAGTGCGGCCGGACGCCATGATTGAACCTACCCATTCGGATTTCCGCCGAAATATTGCGAACCCTCTATATGAGCGGTAGTTGCGCCCGTGGTCAAGCACAAACCGGCAGATATCGCGGACCATTCGCCGCCGCGGCCCTCCACAAATCCCAATCACAACACCGCACGGGTCATGCCGGACCACTTGAGGGGCAGCCGCCCATTCCACCAAACAATTTTCACAGCGATGAGAGTCGGGAGAATCCGCCCCAAACGCCCCCTTGCAGCGCTCTCACTCCCTGATCCATCGTCGTCGACCGCCGTCGAATTCGAATGCCTCGGTTGACGCCATGCGCACGACATCTAGACTCGGGCCGTTCGGCTCCCGCGTGAGCAGGCACGGCGCAGTCCGGTTCCGGGTGTAAGGCCCCGATACAACAGGCGCTTACGATGGCGGGCCGCACCATCGTCGCCGATGGGCATTCGAATACATGAAGACGCTTTACGCCTACTTCGCCCGCGAGATGCTCAAGGCATTCACCTTGACACTCGTCGCACTCACGCTGCTCATCGTCATGGGCGGCGGAATCGCCTCGATATTCACATCGCAGGGACTCGGTGCCGACGAAATCGGCAGCGTGTTCATATTCCTTGTGCCTGTGGCGCTGCTCTATATGACGCCCGTCGCTGCCCTCTTCGCGGCCACGATCACATTCGGCCGGGCGGCATCCGAAAACGAAATCCTCGCGTGCAAGGCCGCGGGCATTAACCTGCATCGCGTCCTGTTCCCGTCGCTCGCCCTGGGACTCATCGCCGGCGTCGTCGCATTCTTCGGATTCAACTACATCGTTCCGTCACTCGCATGGAAAGTGGAAGACATCACGCGGCGCGACGTGCCCAAGATCGTTGCGAGCCGATTCCTGCGCGGCAAACCGCTGATCTACGAAAAGAAAGTCGCCATCTGGGCCGAAACCTGCGAAAAAGTGCCGTCATCGGATCTGCCGGAGAAGTATCGGGACGGATTCTCATTCCTGCGTCTGACCGGCGTGTCATTTCAGGAAATGGCGTCGAACGACCTGGTCCGCATCGGTACGGCCGACGAAACCCTGATCAAATTCGACAGCACGTCCGGTTCGCCGGAAATCACGCTGGAGCTGCAGAAGGGGCGCAGCTACGACGCCCAGCGGAGACAGTATCTCGAGTTTGATTATCAGATGATCGGCCCGATCGGTATCCCCATGGCCATCAAGCGCAAGATTCAATTCGAGAATCTGACAACGCTGCTTGAATTCCAGGCCAATCCCGTCCTGATCCCCGAAATCGACGACCTCATGCACCAGATGCGGCGTTACATGAAGTCCTATTTCCTCGTCGAGGTATTCAAGGACGAGATCGTTCTGGATCGCGGCGGCGATGCACGCATCACATTGAAGGATCAGAACTCCGAGATTTCTCTCTACGTCGGCGGATTCAGAAATGATCCGACAACCGGGCGCATCCAGTTGAATGACGTTGATGCCGTCGTGAAGGAAAGCGGCAATCCGATCGTTCGAAACTATCATTCAAACCTCGCGACCATCCAGCTCAACGACGGTCTCGAACTGCATTCCCCCATCATCCAGATTGATTTGAAAGACGAAGTCCAGTACTCAATCCAGGGAGATGCGTCGAAAGTCATCCGCAAGCCGAAAGAAACGCTGCCGGCCATCGCCTTCAAGGCGCAGGAAAAGATGAACCGCGCCTTCGAGGAGTTTGACGAGGCGCAACTGCTCAAGGCGAGTTTCGCCGTGCCGATCTTTTCGGATCACGAGGAAAAACGACAGAAGCTCGTCAGAAAATACGAGGAATACCATTCGGAAATCCGCGGCGAGATTCATCTTCGCATGGCGATTTCCGTCGCCGCCATCGCCATGATCGTGATGGGCGCCATGCTCGGAATCATCATGAAAGGCGGCCAGGTCCTGACGGCCGTCTTTATCAGCATGATTCCCGGCGTGTTCCTGCTGATCGCGTTTCTCGTCGCACGAAGCTTTGCGGACCAGCCGCAATATGGTTACACGTCCGTCCTGGTGATCTGGGGTGCGACGACCGTGCTTTACTCTGGCGTGGGAGTCCTCGGATTCAAGTTCCTGAAGAGATAGCGCGTCGCAGAAAGTCGCCGCTGAATTGTGAAGTATGAAAACGCTCGACCGTTACATCCTGCGATCCTTCGTCGTGAACTACTTCTTCGCGATGACGATTCTCATCGGTCTCTACATCATCCTCGACCTGTTCGTCAATCTCGACGAATTCACTGGGATGCGATCCAAGGGCATCGCGCAGACGCTCGGCCGAATGGCCGACTACTACGGTCACAACCTGTTTCTCTACTTCTCGCAATTGGCCGGCGTGATTTCTGTCGTCGCCGCCTGTTTCACGCTGGGGCGGCTGCATTTGTCGAACGAGTTGACCGCGATCATGTCGGCCGGTGTATCGCTCTATCGCGTGGCCACGCCGATCCTGCTCGCGGGCCTCGCCATGAACTGCCTCTGGTTCGTCGACCAGGAATTCGTCATTCCGGGCATCGCCCAGAAACTCGCCCGCAAGCACGGCGATCTCGAGGGCAGCAAGACTTTTTCCGTTTATTTCCTGCCCGATCGCCAAAACGGCAACGCCATGCTGTCGGCGGCGAAATTCAATCCGGCCGCCATGGAAATGCGAGGCGTCGTCATTCTCAAGCGCGACGACAACAATCGGATGACGGAAGTCATCCAGGCTGACCAGGCTCGTTGGGATTCGGAACGCCACGAGTGGCACTTTGAGAACGGATTCGCCACGACGCTCGCGACGGGAGACGTCGAAAGTGACGCCGCCGGACTGGGACATCGACCGGTCCCTGAATACAAATCATCTCTCACGCCACGGGAAATGGCCCTTCAGCAGTCCGCACAATGGACGCAATTTCTCAGCCTCCGCGAATTGAATCGCCTGCAGAGCTACTTCTCCGCCGCCGGCGTCGGCGAATTCGTGCGAATGAAACACGCGAGACTGACGACCGTTTTTATGAACATGACGCTGCTTTGCATCGGCATTCCCTTCTTCCTGAATCGGGAACGCCCGTCCATCATCGTTCTCGGAGGCAAGTGCCTCCTCGCCTGCGGTCTCTGCTACGCGGCGACATTTCTTTGCAATACCGTCGAGATTACGGCGCTCAACATCGATCCGGCACTCCCCCCCTGGCTTCCGTTCGTCATCTTCGCGCCGATCGCCGTCGTACTCCTCGACGGCATCCGGACGTAGCGGCGAAACCGATTCGCGTACACAATCCGCACTGCGCACGATCGGCTCGGCTTCATTCCTGACCGCGGCATGCGCTCCAGAATCTCGGCCCTGATATCTGCGAAGATCTGCAACCCATGGATCACTTTCATTTTCAAGACAACCAACTCCACTGCGAAAATGTCCCCGTCTCAGAGATTGCCGAGCGCGTCGGAACGCCGGCCTATGTCTATTCGAAGGCGACGTTCCTGCACCACTATCGTGCCGTTCGGGACGCCTTCGCGGCACTCGATCCGCTGATCTGCTACTCGATCAAGAGCTGCGGCAATCTGTCGATCTGTCGGATGCTCAAGAACGCGGGCGCCGGATTCGACATCGTCTCGGGCGGAGAACTCGCCCGAGCAGAGGCGATCGGCGCCGACATGTCGCAGATCGTCTTCGCCGGCGTAGGCAAGTCCGACGCCGAAATCGAACACGCGATTGATGCGGGCGTCGGCTGGTTCAACGTCGAGTCCGAAGCCGAAATGGAAAACCTGATCGCCATCTCCCGCCGCAAGGGCGCTCGCACCCGCGCCGCCTTGCGAGTCAATCCCGACGTCGATCCCAAGACGCATCGCTACACGTCGACCGGCAAGAAGGAATCGAAATTCGGCGTCGACCTCGAACGCGGCCGGCGATTCTTCGATGCCTACGGCCGTGACGACGCCGTCCACCTTTGTGGAATCCATCTCCACATCGGCTCCCCCGTCAACAGCATCGAACCGTATGTCAGCGCCATCACGAAAGGCGTCGAACTGATCGACGCCCTGCGCAACGACGGCTTCGACATCGATACGATCGACATCGGCGGCGGATTCGGAGCGCACTACCGGGATGCGGAAGCCCCGCCGGCCGTTAGTTACGCCGAAGCCATCGTACCGCTGCTAGAGGACAAGAAACTCAAAGTCATCATGGAACCCGGCCGATCTATTGCCGCCAACGCCGGAATTCTGTTAACGCGTGTCCTCTACTTAAAGCAATCAGGCGAACGCGACTTTCTCATCGTGGACGGCGGAATGAACGACTTGTTGCGCCCGGCGCTGTATGAAGCCTATCACTTCGCATGGCCCACATCACCACGAGAAGGTTTCGTTCCGGCGGATCGGGCGACGGCGGGCGAACTCCCCGGTCTCAAGCTGATGGACATCGTCGGCCCCGTCTGCGAAAGCGGCGACTTCCTTGCCAGGGACCGAATGCTCCCGCCCATGGAACGCGGCGATTTCCTCGCCATCTATTCCGCCGGTGCATACGGCATGGTCATGGCAAGTCACTACAACACGCGACCGAACCCGCCGGAAATCCTCGTCGATGGCGACACATTCCAAGTCATTCGCAAACGCGAGACTTACGACGACCTGATGGCCGCCGAGCGCTGCTGAGTACGCATTGGGAATGATCCATCGTGTGGAACCGGCGAATAGCCGGTTCGCCCCGGGCGAGACGTCTGCGCCACACTCAACGATGGATTCTGCATCTCAACTCAGGGGCGATCCGACGATTCATGATCTTGCGGCGACGCCGACGCAACCACGATTCCTGCCCAAATCGCGGCAACCGCAATCGCCGCCGTCTCAACGCGCAAGATAGATCGTCCCAGCGAAATGGCGATCGCGCCGCATTTCGCCAGCTCCGCTGTTTCATCACCCGTTAACCCGCCCTCGGGACCGATGACACAGACCACTTCGTCAACGTCCGCCCCCCCGTCATTCAATGAAGCAATGCACGTGGAAAGCGCAGTCCCCGATCGATCTGTCGCTCCGAATAAAAGTCGGCTGCCCGCCCCTGCCGCGCTGCAGACATCCGCAATCGTCATGTCGGATTCGATCCGCATGACGAGCGGCGAGCCGGACTGCTTCGCCGCTTCCTCGGCTTTTCGTCGCCAGCGCTCCAGCTTGCCGCTGCGGGGATGGACTTCGCCCCGCTCCGATTCGATGAATATCAGTCGGGGCACACCGAACTCCGCGCACTTTTCCACCAGCCAGTCCGCCCGTGATCCCTTCGGCGTGGCCACTGCAAGCACCAGCGAGAGATCCGATGTCGCGACATCGCGCGGTAATTCCAGCAATTCAAACGAGATCCGGTCCGCAGACACGTCGACGACTCTGGCATGCGCCTCGCGACCACGCCCGTCGAACAGTGTCGCGTCGGCGCCGACTGCCAACCGAAGCACATCCGCGGCGTGATGTCGCTGACGGCCGGAAAGTTCGATCCGCGAGGAATCCAGGTTCTCAACAAGGAATCGTCGTTCTCTCATCGTCCGTGCATGTTCCCACGTTGGATTGCCGCGGACAAGCGACGCGCAACTTCAGCGCGTCGCAGTCTGAAGCCGATAGACAGGCAGAAAGCCCCGAAGTTGGGTTGGCCCACGGCCCTGGGGCGAAAACGAAGCATGAGCGAATCCGAATTGCAATCCGTTGAGCCATCCGCCGATGAGGCGGCCATTGTCGATCCTCCAGTGGATAACGACGGGGCCGCGTTCGATGACGATATCGAGGCGCTGCTGCGACATGCGGAAAACCTGACGGAAGTCATCGCCAGCAACGCCGGCGGCTCCCCGGAAGCGTTCCTTGAGTCCATCGCGGACCAGGGCCCTGTCGAAGCGAAACCGCCCCCCACGCCCACGAAGGATGCTGCCGCCGAAGTCAAACCATCGATCCATGACGAATTGGGTGATTCGCAATCTGAAGTCGCGACTCTGCCTGCCGAGGAATCGGAGCAGATCGTCAGCGACGGCGATCCGGCTTCGGAGTCTGCGGACGAGCAGATTGAAGCGGCCCTCGATAATGCCCGCACGAAAAATCTCGAGTCGGCGCCATCCGACGAAACTGAAATCGACGCGATTCTCAACGAAGTCGATGCCGCAATCGAGGAATCCGTCGATCAGCCCGACGCAGCCGCCCGAGACTTGCCTGATCTTCTGAATGATCCCGAACACGAATCAATAACGGATGCGGACCCAATTTCCGCCGCGTCGGTTGAAGTCGCCCCGCCCGACGAAGCGACACCTGAAGTTCTGTACATTCCCGACGACGAAGAAGACTCCGCCGTGGCGGAACCGGAACCGATCGAAGACCAGGAACCGACGCCGACTGCGGAAACAGAAATCACACCTCCATCGATCGAGCCCGAAACCGACGTCGAAGCGACCGCACCGACGTCACAGGCCGATGCTGCCGAAGCAATTGACGAGAATCCCAAACCGTCAAGCCTCGGGCGATCCGTCGCCGGCCTTGGAAACGTACTCGCCATCGTGAAACGCGCCGTCAGCGCGGCCAAGCGCGCACCGGGCACTATGATTCGTTGGGTCGCTGACGCGCTGGAAATTCTCAATCGGCCGTTCACCGGACTCTCGGACCGCACGCGAAGCATCCTCGGCGTCATCGCCGTGGCAACGCTCGTCTGCAGTATGCTGGCCTGGGTCCTGCCGTGGCTGCTGACATCGAATCCGTTCGAGAGTATCCCGACCGGAATCGTCACGGGCCGCTAGTATCGTGCCGTACGAATTCGAGACTGTCAGATTTCCGGGGAGTGCGGGCGTCCCGCCCGCCTGTCGGAGGCCAATCGCGCCGGCGAGACGTCCGCACTTCCCGCATTCGAAAACGCACGTTTGAGCGAGGCACTACACGAGCGCACGACAATGCGGTTACATCCGCAACACGGCCTTCAGGTGAATTGTGTGCTTCGGATTCCGCCTTCGCCGCCGCAGGAAGTGAATTACATACCGTATGTGGCGGGCTCAAAATCGGCTTCAGTGAGTCCAACATTGAAATGGACGTTGCGATACTCGTACTTGCCCAGCAAATGCTCCGGCGCCTCATCCACATTTGAATATGTGTAGATCGCGACAGGCACCAGGTGCTTGCAA
>JAJDEC010000341.1 GCA_029259995.1 Phycisphaerae bacterium | reverse complement strand
CAACGCGCTTTCGCCGCCGCCGAACGACACTGCGCGAAGTACACGCATCGCATCGCCTGCGTCGCCGACGCCATGCGCGATCAGATGCTCGCCGCCGGCATCGGCCGGCCGGAACAATACATCACGATCCGCAGCGGTATGGAAACGGCCACGTTCGACCCGGCAATCTACAATACCGCAAAAGTCCGCGCGGAATGGAACGTGCCCGACAACGCCGTCGTCGTTGGAACCGTTGCGAGACTCTTCAAGAACAAGGGCTATGAACAACTGATCGAAATCATGGCGCTGGCCGCCAAGGCGGAACCTCGGCTTCGATTCGTCTGGATCGGCGATGGCGCCAATCGCGCAGCTTACGAAACGGAACTGAAGCGCCGCGACCTCCGCGAGCGCGTCACGATCACAGGTCTCGTTCCGCCCGCCGAAATCCCGAGACTCCTTTCGGGCATCGACATCCTCGCCCACGCCTCCCAATGGGAAGGCCTGCCCCGCGCCGTCGTCCAGGCATTATTGATGGAAAAACCCGCCGTCAGCTTCAACATCGACGGGGCCCCGGAAGTCGTCAAACCCGGGGAGACGGGCGAGCTCGCGCCGCTCAATGACTGCAATGCCTTCGCGATTGCGATAACGAATCTGGCCGCCGACCCTGAACGACGACGACAACTCGGCCAGACAGGGCGCCAGCGCTGCCTCGTCGAATTCAGCAAGGAGACAATGGTCGAGCGATTGGACGATCTATATGAACGCCAACTCCAGGCGCGCGTCGCACATTGACATGCAAATACGTCTGCGCAATCGACGGCTAGGTTGACGTGCAGAAGGAAATGTTGAAAGACCGCATCAGAGATGCTGTGCCGTGGCTGAATTCGACTATCGGGATTCCGTGAATCATTCCTGCATGGAATCACCGATCCGAATGATGCAACAACGATTCGACGCGCGGGGCAGATTGCTGTTTGCTGAATCGTCGAGAGGTGTTGCCATGTTTCGTCGACGGGCCGAGTCAGGCGATGTTGGATTTCTCCGGATTGGATGATCAGGTCGTCCTTTCAGGACTCGCAAATGTAGCTTATCACGTCGACCCCGGGCTGCGTTCCGGTCGCTTCGCGACCATCACTTACCCGGGGCTCCCATAGATCGGCCTTTCAGGCCTTTTCAACGTCGCAGACGCGAAATGCGCGACGCCACACGCCGAACGCACAACAGAAGCAACTCGTCACACTCAACGTCGAGCCGATGGCGAATCTTCACGCTGAACATCGAACCGATGGCGAATCTTCACGCTCAACATCGAACCGGTGGCGCATCTTCACACTCAGTGTCGAGCCGATGGCGAGTCCTCACACTCAACGTCGAGCCGATGGCGAATCCTAACACTCAACGTCGAGCCGGGGGCGCATCTTCACACTCAATATCGATCCGATAGCGAATCGTCACGTGGTATGTCGAGCCGGAGGCAACACTTCACGCTGAAGGCGTGATCTATGGGAGCCCAGGGCAAGCGAAGACCGCGAAGCGGTCGACGTGCAGCCCTGGGTTCCGTGCCATCAAATCCATCAAGTCCTGAAAGGACGTTCTATGCGGAAGTGAGGACGGAAACATCAAACTGCTCGTCGCTGAACTCGCCCGTGGAAACGCAATAATTCACTCTTCACTCAAACTTGTCCGCTGATGCGATCATCGTCGCCGACCAGGGCATTGGACGCCATCACGATCGGTGCCAGCTCCAATACTGCATAACCGATGCGGCCTGAGCTCAGAGGCGTCTTCGGTGACAACCTGATTTATTATCACTTCGATGATGCGCGGCATTGCATCGAAAAAGCGTGGTTCGTGAGCGATCAATAAGGGTGTACCAATTCAGCGGCTACTTCGAGATCGCCGAAAAAGGGAATCCAATCGCCGCGCAAGACAATCAATGAAGTCCTGACGAAAAAGAGGGACTGCGCATTTTGCATCCCCACCCGCCAACATCGAACTCACGCAGCCGTACAACGAACGCGACACTATGGCGCCGCCATGATCTCCAGCTCGCTCAACAACGCATCCAACTCCGCAATCTCCGCATCCGTTCCATGCTTGCGCGTGATGGCGAACACTTTCATCGCATCATTCGTCCGCCCCGTCCGCAGATACGTCACGCCCAATCGAAACGCCGCCTGTGCATGATACGGATCGTGCTCCAGCACAGTTTCAAACGCCGACGCCGCACCTGCCAAATCCCCGTTCACGAACAACATCGCCCCGTAGTCGAACCGAACCACGTCGTCATCCGTCGCCGTCAGGTACGCCTTCAACAGCGCCGCCGCCACGGGCATCTGCCCCTGATGCGTCATCGCCTTCGCCCGAGCCAGGAGCACCGAATCGTCGAACTGTGCCGCCTTCTCGAGTGCCGCGTTGCCGGCATTGAAGTCGTTCAGCCGGAATCCCTGGAACAGGCCCCAATCCAGCCAGATCTCCGCCGCGAGCGGATGCTTCGAAATCCCCGTCTTCCGCGTCAATGCCTCGCGCTCGACAGTCTCCAGCGCGATCGCCTTTTCAAAGGCCGCCCGCGCCTCGACGTCGTTCCCCGCCGCAACTTCAAACTTCGCAAGTTCATTCCAGAAAACCGGCAGATCCCCCGCCAGTGCGGCAGCGCGACGCATTTGCTCCACGGCATCTGCGCGTCGATTCTTGCAGTGATACAACCAGGCGAGCCGATAGTGATTCGCGACCGTCCCGAACACACCCCACGCATTCGCCGCCTCGAACTGCTGAATCCCAAGATCAACTTTCGCCGTCTGGTCGGCATCCATCTCGCCGACGTACGTCGAGTCGTATTGCCAATCCGGATACTCCGGCGGCGCGTATTTCTGAAAGCCCCGATTCATCAGCATGTCCGCGACATTCAAGTCGGGATGCTCCCCACGAATCGTGTGATAGCGCCACACGGCCGAATGCGCAACGGCGACAGACATCAGCAACGCCATCGCAGAGAAAATCCATCCTGCCGGCCGCAATCGCCCGCCCACTTTCAACCGGATCTTCTGCAACAACACATCGCGCGAACCCCACAGCGCCAGCCACTTCATGAACAAGAACGCCGCAATCCCCGCAATCGCCAGCGACATCAGGAACGGGAACTGACTGTATAGTCCGTTGACCGTCATCAGAACGAAGACGAACGTGATCAGTGCAACGATCTCCATTCGCAGCGTGAGATCGTACTTCCTCTCTTTCGCCGCCCTGGACGCCGTCGCAAGGATGGCCGGCTTTCCGATGCTGATCGACAACGCGTCATTCGGACACACCTGCACGCAGTCCATGCACTTCATGCAACCCGGATTGACGACCATCCCGTAGCGATTCACTTCCTCCGCCACGTTGACATTCGACGTACAGACCGCCGTGCAATGCCCGCACTGCTCGCAATTGTCGTTCACACGCACACGCCAAAGCGCTAACTTATCTGCCAAACCGAAAAACGCTCCGTACGGACAAGCGAATGTGCAGAACCCCTTTGGTCCCAAAAAGTAGATAATCGCGAACCCCGCGAAGAACACGCTCGCGATCCCCCACGGCAACGACGGAAACGTGTCCCAGTATCCCGTTCTCGCCAGATGCCAAGTCGACGGCGGTACGATGTCTTCCCTGTAGAACTCCGCCCAGATGCGAACCACAATCGGCAGAATGAACATCCATCCCGCCGCGATCACCAATGGAATGAGAATCAGAAACCGCGTACGAAACGCCTTTGGCCGAATATGCAGCTTCTTCAGGACCCACAACATCAGATCCTGATACGCAATCAGATGGCATCCCCATCCGCAGACGAATCGACCGAAAATCAGCGTCGCCAGAATTGCAACGCCGAAGAAGATCAACCCCATGTTGATCTCGCCCCGCCGAAAGAATTCCGCCGACTCCGACGGCTCGACCGGCGTCAGCGTTGATCCTGCATACAACCAGTGAATGAAATGGGCGAGCATCAGGACGTGAACGGCAATCAGCACATACGCCCGCCAGATCCCCGATCGCGACTGCTTCATGCCCGTTTGCGGATCAACGGCGATCACCGGCAATGACAGGTTCCGGCGATCGTCGCCAGACCCCGATGCCGGCGTGCAACGCGCCTTGGAATCTTTCGATTTGGAAGAAGTTGACATCGAAACTCGATTGGAACGCTTTCCGGGATCCTCGAAGAGGGTACAATCCATGATCGACGCGCTCGACTCGGCGCGTCGTGTCGCCGCAACTGATTGGATCATATGCCGAACCGACCCATGCGACCAACACGCCGATAACGACACTCGCCAACGAATCTCAGAATCATCGCCGCACGCCGACGCGACCGACAACCCTCTGAAGGAGGCGCCGCGCATCCCATGAATTCACGACCCATGACACCGATACGCCCGGACCACCGATACTACGTCGCGCTGATCGCCCCCCTGCTGATCTGCGTCGCCTGCATCCCGCCCAACCAGTCCGGCCCATCCACGATCTCTCAGACGCCCCAGGGATTCCCCGATGTCTGGGGCGCAGCCCCCTCGGCAAACATCGATGACATGAAAAACGGCGCGACAACCGCCTCGCCCTACTTCGAACCCGAAAGCCGAACCATCCGCGCCGCCGCCGCCGTCGGTGAGACCGCCGGCTTCCAGATCGTTCTCGAAGGCGGCCGCCGCGGCGCAAACAATCTCCAGATCGGCGCCGAACCCCTCAGCAACGGCGCCGCCGCCATACCGCGCCAGAACATCCGCCTCTATCGCCAATACCCTGTCCGCATCGAACGATTCCCCAACTGGTACTTCCGATCCGTTGGCGCGCGAAAACCGCGCGACGTGCCCGATGTGCTCGTCCCGATCGACGCCCCCATCCACGGTCTCCCCATCAACCTCGCCAAGGGCGAGTCCACTGTCCTCTGGTGCGATGTCGACGTGCCCGCCGGCGCACAACCCGGCGAATACGCCGGTGCCATCGTGGTGCAGGCTGCCGACGGCGCCACGCGCCGAATCCCCGTCTCCCTCACTGTCCGAGACCTCGGGATCGCCGGCATCCCTTCCATCCCCGCCATCGCTCGCGTCCAGATCATCCCGCTGCTCAGATCCGCGACCAATGTCGACGTCGAAAACACGCGCCAGGTCCTCGCCGATCCCGCCGCGAGAAAGGCGATCTACGACGCCTTCAAGCTCCTCCGCGCCCACGGTCTCAGCCCCATGACCTCCGATATCAAGCCGCCCTTCCGGCAGGAAATCGACGGCCGCGCCGTCGTCGACTGGACGGGCTATGACGCCATGTTCGCTCCTCTCATCGACGGCTCCGCCTACGGCGCAGGTGGACCCGCCGCCGCGTGGCCCATTCCAATCGACGAGAACTATCCCGATCCGTCGGCCTACGGCGGCCGCGCGTCCGCAACCTACAACGCCATCGTCAAGGAATACATGACGGCCTGCATCGAACACTTCGAGCAGCGCGGCTGGAAAAGCCAGGCGTTCGTTTACTTCGACATTCCCAAATCCGAAAACCCGACCAAGGAAGAAGTCGAACAGGTTCGCCAGCTCGCCACATTGACCCATCTCGTGCGCGAGGACCTTCCGTTTGCCGCCAGACTCGCTCCGCAGTCCATGGAGCAGTTCGGATGGCACGATCAGTCCCACGTCGACCTCAAGTCTCTCGTCGACATCTGGGCCACGCCTGCCCGTTACGATGATCCGCCGACGCTCGCGAAACTCCAGACACTCGGCAAACGCACCTGGTTCTTCCCCGATCGGCCGCCCTACAGTGGTTCGCTCGCCGTCGAAGCGCCGCTCGTACAGGCACGAAGCCTCGCCGCCCAGGCATTCCTGATGAAACACGGCGCGATGATCATCGCGAGCACCACGGATTGGCCCAAATCCGTGATCGATTCCCCCATCAGTGACGACGATCAACCCAGCGACACATGGCTCATCTATCCAGGGGAACCCTTCGGTCTTGACGAACCCGTCCCCTCGATGCGCCTCAAACAACTTCGACAGGGCCTCGGCGACTTCCGACGCATGCAGCAACTCGACAAACGCGGTCGCAGCGAAACCGCACGCCTCGTGTCGCGCTCCCTCATCAAGGCCGCCGGCACAGAGAGCTACGGCGACAACTACCAGGATGCGTACAGCGATCGGCGCGTCGACGATCCGGAAGCCTGGGATCTCGCCCGACGAATCCTCGACGACGAGCTGGACGCCGTTGTGCATGGCGTCGAACCCGAGGAAATCGCCTCCGGCGCAGGTCGCGGCGCCTGGACGAAACTCAACGTCATCACGGGCCGCGGCATCGTCGGCTGGTTCGAGGGCGCCCGACTCGAATACCGAACGCGCGGCGAAAAATCGCAGTACGTCCTGACTTACAATGTCGCCGTCCGCAATGACCTCGCGCAACCCGTCACGGGCGAAGTCAACTTCGGACAGATCCCGCCCGAAGCCCGGCGCGTCAGCGATACCGTCAAGATCGGTCCCATCAAGCCTTCCAAGATGGGACGTGGATCGATCATCATGGCCACGCCCGTTCTGCCCGACACGACCATCGACGGACACATCCCGCAGGAGCTCATTTTCGACGCACGCAATTCCGGCACCACGGCCATGGCTGCCGCCGCCTCTGTCGCGCAGGTCGTCACGCTCATGGATCGACCGCAGATTGACGGCAAACTCGACGACTGGCCGCCCGCCAACGTCAACGCCGCGAGCGACTTCCGTCTCATCACGGGCGGTCTCGCCCCCGGCCGCGATCGCAAACCGCCGAAATCGAAGACAATTGTCTACTTCGGGCGCTACGATGACACGCTCTACATCGCACTCGCCGCCGAAGCGCCCGAGTCCGATGGCGGAAAGAAATCCACGCTGCGCAACTTCGTCGAATATCGCGATCTGATTCCCGTCGGCGAGGATCTCATCGAGATCATGTTTGATCCGACCAATCGCGGCGTCCTGCCCGGGGACTTGTTCCATCTCGTCGTGAAGAGCAGCGGCAATCCGAAATTCGAACGCGGCATCGACATGACGCCGCCCATCGGCGACGTCGGCCCCTGGCCCGGCGCCCAGCCCGAATGCACGGTTCGACGAACCGGCGACGGCTGGTCCGCCGAACTCGCCATCCCCATCGCCGCCTTCGGCGACGCCGCCCAGAATCGCATCTGGGGCGTCAACATCGCCCGCCTCGAACCCGTCCGCGGCGAATACAGCGACTGGGCCCGCGCCCCGCGCTACTGCTACGACCCGCGCACCCTCGGCAACCTCGTCTGGCCCGAATGACAGGGCCCTGCAATATGGTGATGCCATCAGTGTGGCACCGGCTAATAGCCGGTGCGAATCAAACAGCGCGGGTGCCCCATCCTTTGCGAATGCAAGGGTTGGGGACTCACCGGCAACGAACGCTACAGAAGACTGGATCGCTCCGCGCAACGGCTCATTGCCCGAATCTGCTGGAAATCACGCCGATCACTCGGGTAGAATGGACACACCAAAGGAAAGTGCGTCGCTCACGCCCGGAGAACCCGCATGTTTGCCACCCCGTCATCCGGCCGGAACAACTTGAAATCCTTCGCCATCCCCGCGATCGTCCTCACGCTGCTCGCGATCACCCTCTATTTCGGCAGCCTGCCCAGCACACCGCCGCCCCTGATCCCGCAACAACCTGTCGTCTCACAAGGGCCCGTGGTCTCGCAACAAACCGTTCCATCGAGAATCAGCGACTCGAATGCGTATGTTCTGACGTTTCTGGACAAAGATGGCCGTGAAATCCCCGATGAGCGAACGTATGTCCTCGTCGGAAACGCGAATGACGATCCAATCGTTGCGTACCAGGAATTCACTGATCTTGATCGCCTTTTTTCCGATCACCCTGATCCTGTTCGATCCGATTGGCACGGGGCTGATTCGCCCTTGGTCTATTTTGGCGCAAACGCCGATTCGCCGATCATCGTTCGATCACATCCCGGCAGCGTCCCAGTTTCAGCAACCGACTATCGAATCGCCCCGATGAAGAAAGACGAGCCGTTCGTCGGATGGACGATGATGACGGTCGCCGACTTTCAGAAAATGCAGAAAACACGATTTGCTGATCACGACGTGATATTCGTTCCGGGTCACTTCGTCATCGACAACACGGATCCTGAAACAACACGAATTCGGTCGCGCCGCGGCATTCGCTTTCCCCCCGACATCCGCGGCGCACCGGGCACGCCCGGCAGCCTCCCGGAACAGGCGAAGCCCATCAACTAGGAATCACCGCAGCCTCATGCGACCCGCCGAGGGCCCGCGCGAGTGCCCCATCCTCTGCGAATGCAAAGACTGGGGTATCAACGTGGTCCAATTCACGTGTCCAACCCAACCGACGCATCCCCCATCAATCCCGCGTGATCGATCACCGTCCCGCACTCCGAACAGACGCCCGATAGATTGCCCGTCAGGTTGTACCCACATTCACTGCATCGCGGAAAACCATCGAATTGAAGTCGAAGTGAATCCCGCTGACCCATCACATGCAGCATGACAAGAAACGCGATCAGCCCCGCGAGAACGATCATCCATCGAAAATCCTCGAACCAGCCGGAAAAGACGAGCAGATCGAATCCCGCATTCATAACTGTACCCGCGACAATCCACCCCGCGAGCCGCCCGCCTCGCAGTCGCAGCATCCGCGCGCCGACAAGCCCCCACGCCAACGGCCGACTCACATACAAATAGATCGCGCCCACCGCCACCGACGAATCCCCACCGCTCGCCAGCAGCAACGCCCCCCCGCCGATGATCACCACACCGATCACCGTCCTGACAATCGCAATGAGAACCGCCCGCCCGAGTCCCAGCGGAATCGGTCGACTCACCTGATATCGAAACGCATAAGTGAACGCGACATAAGCGAGCGGTTTGGCAATGAGAAAAATGAACGCCAACCCGAGAACTGTCCGCTCTGATCCGAAATACGGGCCGCATGCCAGCAAAGCGTCGAGTGTCATGACGATGACCTCCATGACCGCCTGCCGGTACAACCGGACCGCGGCCCGTACCTTCCGTTTCAACGACCCATCGAAACGGCATTCACGAATCTATTATCGTCTGCGTAGAAAAGATTCGACAGAACACGAATACCCGATAAACAAACGAATCCACGCTGTCGCGCTCGTTTAATCCTGCGGCCACTCAATCACGCAACATCCAGCAATATCGAGTCCACGTATGAGCGCGCCGCGAAC
>JAJDEC010000035.1 GCA_029259995.1 Phycisphaerae bacterium | reverse complement strand
ATGGCTGCGGATATAGAGCTGCCGTTTCATCGAGGCGGTTCGATTGGGGAGCAGCGTCAGTTGTGCCGGCGTGACATCAACGGGCGCCGTGACGAAGGCATACACAGGCACGTCGAGCGTTGCGGGTTCTTCGAGCCCCGTATCGATCGTGATCTTGCCCGTGTTATTTCCGTCCTGAAGGGGCGGAACCATCGTTACGATCAGTTCGAACTTCTTGCCCGGCTCCAGGGGTCTGACTTCCGCCTTGAACCGAGGATTGCTCGATCGAACGTTTGACAGCGTCAGATCGCCGTCGATGTTGTTGACGATGGTGAGCTTGCGCTCCATTTCCGTCGCGGCTTTGTCGGCCGTGAGGCGACCAAAGGCAGCGCTTTGAGGCGTGACCTGAACGGGTTGCCAGACATCGCCCTTGATCGTCAGACGGAGCGTCGCATCGGCCCCTTCGATATTCGTATTGACTGTGATGCTCTTGCTGAGCGGGCCGGAGCCCTTCTTTGTGGAGATCTTGATCGGAATCTTTCCGCTTTCGCCCGGTTGCACAATCCGGTCATACTGACCGGCGACGGTGCAGCCTCAGCCCGGCTTGACGCGGAGAATCTCCAGGGGTCCGTTGCCCGTGTTGGAGAACCAGAAATCGTGAATCACGTCGCCGCCGGCCCGAATCCGGCCGAAGTCGTACGTCGTCAAGTCGAACTTGATTCCGGGCATTTCACCGGGCTTGAGTTCGACGGTGGGCGCGGGGACTTGACCGGTCGATTTGGGCTTGGTCACGGTGGGACCGACGCGAGGGTTCCTCGCCGCCGGCTTGGCCTTCAGTCGCTTGTCTCTCGCTTGTCGAAGCTGCTCGGCCTTCTTTTCGGCGAGTTCCTTCTGCTTCTGGGCGGTGTCATCGCCTTTCTTTTCGGCAGGCGGTTTCTCGGTCGTCGGCGGCGATTGAGCGAACACGGCGATCGGGAAGGCGAGCATCGCCAATCCCAAGAGCCGCGGCCAATGCGCGCCCGCCAATGACGGACTCATACGCTTTCTCATTACGATCTCCACAATTTATCCAATTGGCCGGGGCAGCGGTCCGAACCGCTTCGGCACAACCCCGATTTCTCCACATCATCTACTATATCGCGAGTCCGGCATGCCGGAAACGCGTCTGAAGTCACTTTCGCGTCGATGCAGCACAGGATTGACGCCGAAATTCGCAGCGGTCGTCGGTGGCCACGTTTCCGGATCGCCATCATCGGCAGATCAAGTCGATTTCGACTTCGCACGACGCACGCCCAGGCTTCTCAGCCCACGGGATTCATTTTCTGCGGCTTGTTCGGCTTCTCGCCGTCGTTTTCCTGTTTCGGTTCTGGCTTCGCCGCCGCCTGGGGTGCGGGCGGCGATTGCCGAATCACGGTAGGGGCCTTGTTGGGCGCCTGCGTAATGGGATTGCCGGACTTGACCCGGTTTCTGCCGGACGCACGCGCCAGGACGGGGATCGACATCGACGGCATTGCGGGATGGGTCGTGTCAAATTCGATTTTCTCGCCCGGGGCAGGTGCGTAATCGGCCGGGATTTCGACGACGATCTGGAAAGTTCCGGAATTGCCTGACGCCTGCGTTGTGGAAACTTTCAGCTTGTCGGTCGTGCATCTCAGATTCTTGATTTCGAAAGTCGAGCCGTCATTGCTGCGGACGTACAACTGACGCTTCATCGACGCCGTTCGATCGGGGACGAGCGTCAACGATGACGGCGTAATGTCAACGGGTGCCGTAAGGAACGCGAATGCGGCAACATCGACAGTCGGGTAATCCTTCAGGCCCGTGTCGATCTTGATCGTGCCGCGATTGTTGCCTTCCAGCAGCGGCGGCACAAGCGATACGATCAGTTCGTATTTCTTGCCTGCCTGGAGCGGCTTGGCCTCGGCCTTGAAGCGCGGATTATCCGATCGGATGTTGGACAGCGTCATTTCGCCTTCGACGTTGTTGATGAGCGTCATTTTTCGCTGCAAGTCCGGCGTGGCCCTGGATGGCGAGAGTCGGCCGAATGCGGCGTTGGCGGGCGTGATTTCGACCGGCTGCCAGACGCTTCCCTGGATGGTCAGGCGCATCGATCCATCTTTCCCGGGAATATTCGTGTTCACTGTGACGGTCTTGGAAATCGTGCTGCCGCCTTTCTTGGTCGAGAGCTTGATCGGAATCTTGCCGGTCTCTCCGGGTTGCACGATTCTCGTGTGGGGGCCCGCCGTGGTGCATCCGCAGCTGGGTTTGACACGGAGGATTTCGAGAGGGCCATTGCCGGTGTTGGTGAACCAGTAGTCGTGAACCACGTCTTCGCCGGCGCGGATGCGACCGAAGTCGAAATTCGGCTGATCGAATCGGATCGCCGGCACCTCGCCCGGCTTGAGGACGACGGTCGGTTCCGGAATCTGCAATCCCGATCTCCTGGACGGTCGCGGATTGACGCCCGTTTTCTTGATTCGTTCCGGGGCAGGCTTCGCCGCGTCTTTCTTGTCATCGGTCTTTGACTGAGCGCGAGCGGGCATGGCGGCTGCGCCTGTCACGATCGCGAGCGCGGCGATCATGCCGACGGTCTTCCGGAGTGAGTAACGACTGATGGACATCATGGCCTCCTGAGGTGTTGTCACAGAAATCGATCGTGGTAACGCGGTACGATCGCATTGAACGCGCGTCCCGGTCCTTTCGAACGCGTTGTCGAAACTATACCTGCCGAAAGCGCCTGCGGGTGTATTGAGCATGTAACAGGACGAATGGACCGTCGATTCGGGCCGTCATTGAGGCCGGCGACATGAAAATGTGACAGACGGCGGCGAAAACGGCGTGATCGGACTCAGATTTTTCGGATGATCAGGGCCGTCAGATCGTCGTCCTGGGGTTGATTCCCGACCCATTGGAGGACGGCTTCGTGCATCCCCGCAATGATATCGCCGCAGGATCGATCCCGAAGCGAGCGGATCACGTCTGTCAGACGTTCCGTGCCGAGTTGAACCCGATCCTGGTTCATGCACTCGAAGAATCCGTCCGTCACGATGACGAACAAATCGCCGGGCGCCATTTTGAAGACTTCGGGTTCAGGCCATGGGGCGTCGGGCATGATGCCGAGGGGGAATCCGTTTGCCGGGAGTTCTTCGAATGTGTCTGACTGCCGGATGTACTTGAAGAGCGGCCCATGTCCACCGCTGAGGTAGCGCAGGGAACCGCTGTGCGGGTCGACGATGCCGAAGAATGCCGTGACGAATCGATCGTCGGGCAGATCGTCGCAAAGCAGGTTATTCACGCGGGCCGTGATTTCGCCAAGGTTCTGCGATATCGAGACGGATGCGCGGAAGAGAGCGCGGCATTCGGCGATCATGAGGGCGGGGCCGATTCCGTGACCTGTGGCGTCGGCGATCGTCATGGCGAGCGAGCCGTCTTCGCGTTCGACATAGTCGTAGCAATCGCCGCCAGTCTCGTCCGCAGGTTTGTTCCATCCTGCGACTTCGAATCCGGCGACTTCGGCGGGATGCTGCGGAATCAGGCCTTGTTGAATATCGCGGGCGATACTGAGATCGTGCTGGATTCGTTGTTTCTCGGCATAGTGTTCCAGGAGCAGCTGCCGTTGAAGTGCGACGCCGACCTGGGCGCCAAACGTGCGCACGAGTTCGTGGTCCCAATCATCAAACTGGCCATCGGTCTTGTTGAGGACCTGGAGCACGCCGACGATCGTCGCGTCGATTCCCGTCAGGGGAATCGTGATCATGTTTCGCGTGCGGAAGCCGGTCTTTCGATCGATCTCCGGATTGAAGCGCTCGTCGGCGTAGG
>JAJDEC010000340.1 GCA_029259995.1 Phycisphaerae bacterium | reverse complement strand
ACGTGTGTGCCGGTCTGCTACAACGTGAACGGAGGCAACGTCACTGTGGTCGATTGTGACTGCCGCGACCCGAGCGAATGCCATGCAGCGCTGACGACGACGGATCCGCCGCAGGTATTGTGCGTGGGCGACTGCCCGCCGGGACAGGAGTGCATCCAGCGCGTCATCCAACGTGCCGACGGCAGCATCGACTATTGCTGCGAGTGCGTGGACACGCCGATCACTGGCGCATGTTGCTTCAGCATCGGCGGCTGCGTGATTCTGTCACAACAGGCTTGCCAGCAGCAGGGCGGTGCCTATCTGGGCGACTTCACTTCATGTCTCGGCGACCAGGCATGCTGCCTGCCGAACGGTGCGTGTGTCATCACGGATGTGATCTGCTGCGAGTTCCTGCTCCAGGGCACTCCGCAAGGCGCCGGCTCCGTCTGTCTCGGCGACAATGACGGCGACGGTCGTGACGACCTGTGTTATCCGCCGGATTGCGGTCCGGTTCCGGGCACAATCAATTGTCGTCCGGTCGTATGTCCGAATCCGGGTGAGGAATGTCTGCCGCGATGCGTCCGTGTCGAGCAGGGAACGACGTTCGTAATTGAAGTGCTCGACTGCGAGTGCGTCAGCCCGAACGAGTGTCATATGGAGATCGATCCGCTGATCAACCGCTACTACTGTGTGGGCGGATGCCCGATTCAGGGAACGATCTGCCGCACGACCGTCGTGGATCTCGGCGACGGCACGGAGCGCGTCTGTTGCGAGTGTGTTGATTCACCGCCGCCGCTTTCCTGTTGCAACCTCGACACGGGGCTTTGTCTGGACCTTGCTCCGGGCAGCACCGTCTGTCCGGTCGGTTACTCACTGGTCCAGGGACCCTGCGGATTCCTTCAGGCCTGCTGTCTGCCCAGTGGCACATGCATCGATATCTTCGAAGCTTGCTGCAACGAAATGGGCGGAACCCCGCAAGGCGCCGGTTCGGACTGTGCGACTTCGCAATGTCCGGCTCCGCTATGCCTGCCGATTCCGGGAACACCGATCTGTCGGACCACAATCTGTCCGTTGCCCGGTCAGAAATGCAAGCCGCGTTGTGTGCGGGTCGAGCAGGGCACGACATTTGTGATCGAAACGCTCGATTGTGAATGTGTTACGGTTGACGAGTGCCACATCGAAGTCGATGCCAACCACAATTACCAGTGTGTCGGCGGTTGCCAGCTCTTTGGGCAGATCTGCCAAACGACGGTGGTCGATCTCGGCGACGGAACGGAGCGCGTGTGCTGCGAATGCGTTGACGATCCAATCGAGCGTTCGTGTTGCGATGTCCAGACGGGGCAATGTCTGGATCTGGCCCCCGGCAACTTCATATGTCCGCCTGGTTTCACACTGGTCAATGGCCCCTGCGGATTCCCACAGGCATGCTGCCTGCCGGATGGAACCTGCATCGATGCGTACGTGCCGTGTTGTCTTGACCAGGGCGGCATGCCGCAGGGTGCGGGTACGGACTGTACGACGACGCCATGTGGCGATCCCGTGGAATGCGTTCCGGTTCCGGGTACGCCGTTCTGTGCATCGACGAACTGTCCGATACCTGGCGAAGTCTGCCTGCCACGATGTGTGCGCGTCGAACCGGGGACAACGTTTGTTCTCGAGGTCCTCGATTGTGAGTGTATCAGTCCCAACGAGTGCCACATCGAAGTGGATGCAGCCAACAACTACCAGTGTGTCGGTGGTTGCCCGTTGAATGAAGTCTGTCGCACGACGACCACGCTGCTGGCCGATGGAACGCTTCGCGTTTGCTGCGAGTGTGTTCCGGAAACCGGCGACATCTGCCCGATCAATCCGCTTCCCGGCTCCGATCAATGCGTGAGCCATCAATCGACGGAATGCATCTCGACCGATCCGACAGCAACCTGTTCGATCATCAGCGTGTTTGCGGATCCGGCAGTCGGCCCCGTCCTCGAAAGATGCGCCTGCATCCGCGAGGGCGAATGCGGGGCCATGGAGCTCATCGGCGACGATCAGGTCCGCTGCATCAATGACTGTCCGACGGGCATTCCGTGCCAGGTGTTCGCCGATGGCGTTCCACAGGGCCCGGGAGTCGTCAGCGTTTTCCAATTCCCTCCCGGAACTCGACTGACTTGCGGCTGCGAATAGCCGCTTCTTGGGAGATCAATGCTTAACTCGCGGCCGGCGATGCTCGATTCGGGCAACGCCGGCCGCTTTCTTGCGCCATCTGCGATTCTCGACGGACGCATGGGTTCCTTTGCGAAACGTCGGCCAGAATTCCGATGTACAGATTTCGACGAATTCACCCGACGAACAGGGGGAAGCTGTTACTTCCTGATTCGAAGGCACATGATGCGACAATAACGAAAGTCGAATCCATGGATCGACGGCCATTGAGGATCGAAACATGTCGGAGCACAAGTACGCACTCGGCGTGATCGGCAGCGGTCACATTGCCGGAATTCTCGTTCGTCGTTTGATCGACAGCGGTTATCTCTCTGGCGATCGGATTATCATGTCCGAGTCCCGCAATCTGAAAGATCACCCGCTGCCCGTCGCGACGACGAAGCGCCACGAGGAGATTCTCCAGGACGCGCGCATTGTCATGTTGTCCGTGACGCCCCAGAAATTTGCAGAAGTCGCCAGCTCACTTCGCCCGAATGTGCGGACGGAGCCCGTCTACCTCAGCGTGATGGCAGGTATCAAGACCGATCGGATCGCCGCGGCGCTGGGAGCGACGCCCGTCCGCGTCGTCCGCGCGATGCCAAATCTTCCATTCAGCCTGGGGCGCGGTGTGACAGGTTTGTTCAAGGGCAAACACGCCACGGCGGACGACGTCGAGGAGATCCGGCATCTCTTCAACGCCGGCGGTGTGTCCGTGGTTGTCGACGATGAGAATCTGATGGACGCCGTCACGGCGGTGGCAGGCTCCGGACCTGCATATTTTTACTACTTCGTTGAGATGATGATGGAAGGCGGCGTCGCCGCAGGGCTCAAGCTCGAGGATGCCCAGGTGCTCGCGGCGCACGCATGTGTCGGCGCCGGGGCCATGTTGCTGGAACGCGACGCATCGCCCCGCGAACTGCGCGAGGCCGTCACCAGCCCGGGCGGCACGACCCAGGCGGCGATGGACAAGCTTGCGGATTCAGAAGTCGCGCAACACGTTCGAGATGCCGTGCTGGCCGCGTTCGAAAGAGGGCGTCAACTGGGTCGCATGGCCGGGCAGCCGTGACCTGCCTGCGTTTCCGTGTCGTATCGAAGGCCCATCGCCTGATGGATCTTGCCCGTGGCGTCAAAAGCGCCGCACGCCGCCTCGATCATGACGGCCGTGTCTTCCTTGGACCATTCAATCGCATTCATGGATTCCTTGAATGCCTTCCAATACACCGACTGATTCTCGCCGTAGGGATCGAAATACCGAAGACCGCCGTCGTTCAGGTCATACGCTTTCTTGAGCGCCCGCGCGATGTATTTCGAACCGTTGTTGCTTCCTTCGAAGACGTAGTGCGTTCCCAATAGGCCGGCCGGATTGGTTTTTGCGTAGGCGTCGAGTTTGGCGACAAATTCCGTCGTCGCGGGCAGTGCCTCAATCGATGCCGGATCGGCGTTGAAGAAGGCAAGGTCTTCTCGAAGATAGGGCTCCTGGTATTGGTAGTCCTGCACGACCGATTGCCACTCGGGATTCAGAGAGACGGCGTTTCGCAAGTGTCGCTCCAGTGCGCGATGGACGACGAAGAACTGCCCGAGCAATTCGACAAAGGCCTCGCGAGGCAGTTTTCCCATGACCAGCAGTTTGTTGAAGGTTCCGTGTTCGGTCGCGTCGTGCAATTCCTGCGTGGCGTTTTTCAATTCCGGCATAACAGCAGTGGTCATCGTGAGATTCTCCAATCTGGAATGATGTCGTGGATTGTCGGCGTTCTTGCCGACGGATGAAAGCTAGTCGTTCATTCCCATCGCAAGCAGGGCGGGAACGACGAGCCAGGCCAGCCCCTTCACAAGAAAGAATACGAAACCCCAGACGCCGAGACGAGCCAGGAATCGTCGAGAACGTCCGCGCGGGGCCGCAGAGTCAGACAGTTCAGGCGAGGTGTTCATAATACTGGACCTCTCAGGGATCATTTAGATATTGAGACTCAGTCTCAATTAAGTCCGGATGTTAGTGAGCACCATGTCATTCGTCAACATCCGGTATCCTACATTCGATTGAGATTATTCAGGGGGGGCCGACCGATTGACGAGGCTCTTGGAAATCCTGGGTCTTGGTAACAAGTTGAAGATCAAATTGCATATGGCGGACAGGAATGCGTCCTGTCAGTTCGCCGGGCGATGTCGTCCAAACGGCGGGAATCGAGGGTCCAGTCGGATTTGATGCGGAATATCACAAGAGATTCCGATGGACGATGACACACTGGAATTCAAGGAAATCGGACGTTGGATCGTCGACAACTCGTAGAGCAGCTGAATGACCTCAAACGAGTTCATGCACGGGTCCGGCGGATCACCCATGATGGACGTTGGACATGGAGTGTCCGACGCGGTTTCCGGACTGATCACAAAACCCGAGCCTCCAAAGCCTTGAAAGACAATTGGTCATGCGGGTAATATCCCTAGAGCGGGAAGGCGCAACGCCCGACCTCGCGATTTTTTTGTCCCACCTGACCACGCCCGCCTAACAGGGACCCATGGGAGGATACGCCTCGATGACGCGCAGGACTAAACGTAAGATTCGGCTCGCCGGCTACTTAACGGCCGGAGCGATGCTGCTTCAATTCGGCCAGGCATGCACGATTGTGAACAGCGTTGCCACGGCCGGCGTCGCAAGCAGCGGCCTGCTGATCGACAACAACGGGTTCTTCCTCGGCCTTTTCAATGTATGCGGGGCGGAGAATATCCAGGTTGTCGACCAGAATGGCATTCAAACCAACTTGCTAAACACGGAGGACGACCTGATGTTTGGTTGTCCTGCCCGAGTCGTCGTCGATGGCGGCTGATTGATTCCAGATTGAGCAGCGCCCGCCGATCTATTTCGAGGGCGAAACTAGGACACTCGACGCTCGCAGCTTTGAAAGGACCCATTCGATGCGTTGGACAAAGAAGAGAAACCGACTCGCCATGGCCGTTGCGGCATTTCTGGCGGGGGGCACTGTGCTCCAGTCGAATTGCGCGAACGTCATCTACTCGCTGCCGATCTGTGGCGCTGTGTTGACCTTTTGCACGCCGACAGACCAATTGAACATCCTGTTTCCGTTGCTTGAAACACCCGACTTCAATGCCGATCCGACTTGCACAATTCCATTGGGTTGCGGGGGCGACGGCGGCTTCTTTACTTTTCCGGACGGATTCGACCCGCCCGGGGGCGGTGCGCCGGAACAGCCGACGGACGGCGATCAGGGCGGTGCCGGTGGCGGCGGTGGCGGCGGCGGAGTTTAGTAATCCGCAGCAGGCGTACGCACTGCGTGCCCGTCGCTGATTGATATTGAATTTCAGGGCCCGACGTTGAATTCACGTTCAGCGTCGGGCCCTCTTGCTTGCGCTTTCGATTTTCGGGGAGTGTGGGCGTCTCGCCCGCCTGCAGGAGCCAAATCGTTCGGGCGAGACGCCCGCACTCCCGAAAATCTGAACGACTTGAATAGGCGAGCCGACTGTCATGATCTGCGAAGCCGCGGTTTTCCGTGACTTTCCCGCATTCGATTCACTTGCGAGAACGCGCCGTCGTCCAGCGCCAGCAGTCGAATTACCTGGCTGGCGGATACGCCGATTTCCTGCGCGACTTCATTCACGGATCCGTTCTTTATGAAAACATGATCCAGGATCTGCGCCAGCCTCAGAGCATAGGCGGCGTTCGTCTCGGCGATGCGAAGCCGGGCATCAGGCGTCACAAATGGCTCGAACTCGCCCCCATTGTGGATCTCCGCCATGTCCGTCGGTCGCAGCTCGACGGCGATCGCCATTCGCAATCGCCTGAGTGCGTTGCGTTTGTTCGAATGCTGCGATCTACTCTCCTCACTGATCACGATCAGGCCCGTTGGTTTGTGACGCAGCCTTACGGCCGAGCTGGTCTTGTTCCGCTTCTGGCCGCCGGGACCACTGGCCCGATAGGCGTCGACCAGGCACTCCGATAGAAGCGCCGCGTCCTCCATCGTCAGCCATGCGTTTCTCTGCCGCGTTGTGATCGTTTTGAATTCGGCGTCCATCGAGCGGAGATCATAACCCGTCGCCGTGTCCCAGGCCGCATGTCTCGCGGTCCTCGAATAGAATCAACGCATGCGCATCCTCGCCCTCGAGCCCTACTACGGCGGAAGCCATCAGGCATTCCTGGACGGCTGGCGCGAACGGAGCCGCCATGACTGGACGCTTCACACGCTCCCGGCCCATAAGTGGAAGTGGCGCATGCGCCACGCCGCCCTGACGTTTGCCGAGCTACTTCGAGAGGTCGAGGCGCCCCCGGTTTTCGACGTGGTCTTCTGCACCGACATGCTGAACCTGGCGGAATTCAAGGGACTTGCCCCGAAGCCGATTCGCGATTTGCCCGTGATCCTCTACTTCCACGAAAACCAGTTGACGTACCCATTTCGCGACGATGAACCGCGCGACTTGCACTTCTGGTTTACCTACATTCTTTCGGCGCTGGCCGCCGTCGCCGTCTGGTTAAACTCGGCGTTTCATCGAGACGACTTCCTCGGCGCGACCGATGACCTGTTGCGTCGCATGCCGGACTACGCACCCGCGCATGCGACAGAATTGATTCGTGGGCGTT
>JAJDEC010000339.1 GCA_029259995.1 Phycisphaerae bacterium | reverse complement strand
CCAACAATCCGCTGCCGCAGCTGGCCGACAAGATTCCGGAGTCCATCTGGCCGAGCATCACGCCCTACGGCGTGAATGCCGCCCTGATCGACACGTTCGCCGGCGGCCAGCCGTTCGATGCCTTTGACTCTGTCGCGGATCTGTCGCGTCAGTTCCTGATCGGTCCCGTCAACCAGAGCGCGTCGCCGATCCTGTCGTCCGCGTTCGCCAATCTCGGCATCGGCCTGACCAACGCGCCGACGACGCTGGTCCTCGCGGAAATCCTGCAATCGCCCGTCACTGGCGATCTGCCCGGCACGCCCCAGGAGCGTGTCGCTGCAGGGCGCATCGACTTTTTCAACGCCCGCAAGATCAGCACTGGCGCGAACGCACCTGCCTGGACGTGGCGGCTGTTCGACTATGTTGTCTCGTCAAGCCACATGTTTGACGGCGTGGACAACGATGGCGACGGCCTTTGGGATCTCAACGATCCGACAGAAGCCTGGGATGTCCTCTACAAGGAAGCCGGCCACATCAACATGCACACGGCGCCGGCCACCGTCCTGCGAGCCGTACCGTCGATGTCGACGCTGCCGAATTCGCCGGAATTGATGGCGCAATACGCCCCCAATCCGCCGGTCACTGATCAGCTCGCGGCCTACGCGAATGCGTCGCTGGGTGAGTATTACGACTACGCCGCCCCGATCGTCGCACTGCGCGAAGGACGCGACGTTCCGATCCGACTCTTCGACAGTTCGACATCGACGCTCCGCGTCGTGGCCGCCGCACAGGTTGCCCCCTCCGGTCCCAGTGCGGGGCCGGGCGCGACGAACCAGCGAACCTCGCGACGAGACGGCGCCTTCTACGGCCCCGTCGAATTGTCGCGGCTTCGCGGCGGCAAAGTGTCCGAAATCGTCAATGGCGCCAACGAGATGTTCGCCATCAATCGGCTGGATTCCAAGTCCATCCTGCCGCTCACGGCCGATCATCACCTGGCTCCCGACTATCGGATCCGCCCCCTTCGCGGCGTATCGGATTATGTCGCACTCCGAGGCGCGACGCAGCCGATCGTCGGCTTCGCCGGCACGGACCCCGCGGGCGTCGAGACGGATCTCATGGATGCCGGCGGTATCCGCGGTCGAGATATTTATCTTTCGCGGATGTCCAATTTGCTGACCACGCGTTCGGATGTATTTACAGTCTATATCGCCCTCATTGATGAGGACGGGAATTACGTCCGCCGAACGCAGCTGACATTGGATCGAAGTCCCTGCTTCCGCGATACCGGCCGGTTCGGAGGTGAAGGGCGACCCGCGACGCCGACAGTCGTCCTTCGCGAGGATGGCAGCTATTCGAACGACCTGAAATAACCCGCCCCGCGACGTCGGAGCGCACAATTGACCGAAAGTGCTCCATGTCGCCGAGACGACAAGACACAAAACACCCATTCGGAAACGCCGAGTGGGTGTTTTGCACCCGGACCACCCCACGGCCCCGATAAATTCTGGACGACGAATTGCTTTACTGTGTCCAATATGAGGGGTATACTGTTACGAGTCACGCCTGAGTGGGGAAGAGGCGCTCACGCAACGCTGAATTTTTGCAATCATTCCATACACAGACCTGTTCGGAGGACCAGACGAATGCTCCACACACGCACCAGAAAAGCATTTACGCTCATTGAGCTGCTGACAGTGATGGCGATTATCGTCATCCTGATCGGTATCCTGACGCCCGCCCTCTCCGCCGCACGAAATCGCGCGACGACGACGGCCATCCGGGCGCAGATCAACGCCATGTCCGTCGGCCTCGAGGCCTTCCGGAACGACCAGGGCGAATATGTCGCGTCCAATTCGGCGCTCTACAACAACACGCCCACCCAGGATTGGGAAGTCGGCGGCCCCGGCATCCTCAGCGGTGCCCACCTGCTGGTCGACGCAATGGTCGGCCGAGACTTCCTCGGCTATGACAACCGACCCACGACGTCGAATTACGATCGCTGGACCGCAACCAATGATCGACGACAGCCCTACATCCCGGTTGACGGTGTGGACGTCACGTCCGACCTCAATCCGGCTCGCGACATCGATGGCGTCATCCCGACGGAAATGATCACGTTCCCGATGCTCGCCGGTTCGCAGCGCGGTGTGCCTGTCTTCCGCGACAAGTTCGGCTGGCCGATCCTCTACTATCGCGCCTCGCCGACGTCCACGCAGAACACGCCCATCATTCAGACGCAAAACCTCGTCATTGGCGACGGCGTTTACGACGGTCTCGATAACTTCATGTTCACGAGCTACAACGCAATGGCCCCGCATGCGATCGCAGACGCCAACATCGGCGTGGACTTCACATGTACGCAGGGCACTGACTTCGGACAATCGCTCGACAACCAAAGCGTGTTTGCCGAATTCATCCGATCCATCCGTGCATCGACACCGGTCGATGGCATGGCGACCAACATCAACTGCCCGCGCCCTGTCAAGAATGACAGCTTCATTATCCTCAGCGCAGGCCGCGACGGAAAATATGGCACGCAGGACGATGTCGCCAACTTCGAAGCCTTCTCGACGGAGCGCTAAGCCCGCCGAGTCGAAGCGACAATCTCATAGAATCCAAACGGCCGACGCCCCTGCGTCGGCCGTTCTTCTTTATTCATCGCGGAATGACGACGGGATACCCCTGACGTGTTCGCCGGCAAGCCCGCTGCGTGGCCAAAAGCGTCCTGATAGGGACGACATGACAATAGCCCAGCCTTTCTAAGACTGGGATCGCGACAACGCTGTTCTCGCATTGCCGTCCTGGAAAGACGGCGTGAGCGTGCCCCAGCGATAAATCGCTGGGCTAATCTCAATGGATCCCTCCGGGATCCTTCGCGGCGCACAATCCGACTTTCAGAGCGTGATTCGCCGTCGTCCCGCAAATCCGTGTAAAATCAGAAACTGACTCCGGCTTGAATTGCCGAAGTGGAGAAACTCCAAATCAGACCTCACGCGGCGAACGCGTCAACTGCCTTTTCGCCTCGCATTTTCGATTCGATCCGTCAGCGAGTCATAGTCGCGGGCACGCTCTTCCTTGAAGTTCGGATTGATCTTCAGGATCTCGTCGAGATACCCTTGTGCCGAATCCGCGTCCCCGGATGCGGCCGCCTTGCGAAGCTGTTGTTCCAGCGCCGCGATGCGCTCCGCCGGCTTGGGGCCGACTGTCACTTCTTCGTTCGTGTAGGTAACGATGTACTGCACGAGCGTGATGGCGCCGTAGGCTCCGCCCAGCAGAAGCGCCGCGATAATCACGTACTTCACGAACGAGTTGGACAACACTGTCCCGCCGGCGTCGGCCGCCTTCATGACGACCGTCGGCTTCTTCGGCTTCCCCTCAGCCAACTCATCCTTCTTCTGGTCCTTCTTTTTCTTCTTGCCCGCGAGCTGATCGTAGCTTGCGATCAGCTTGTTCTTCTCTTCCTGGATCGCTGCCTGTTCCGCAGCCGTCTCCTGCTTCTTCTTCTGCGCCGCCTCGTATTTCAGCAACGCTTCCTGCGGATCAAATCCGGACGAAGCAGGGCCGGATTTTCCCTTTCTCGGACCATCCTCACCGCTGACTCGCACCGGATTCTGACATCCCGGACAGCGCACGCGCTTCCCGGACAGGCTGTCCTTCGCCTTGAACTTCTTGCCGCAGTTGCAATGTACGATAATCGCCATTGTGGCGCTGCCTCAGTCGGTGTGTGTCGTGCCGCGTCGCTCCGTACGACCGGCAGGCGGGCCCCCTCAGTAACCGATTATTGAATCGCCGTAAACCGATTGCAAGCTGAGCGTGATAAGCAGGTTATCCCAACGCGGCCACATTGCGCCGAACGAAGCACTGATCGCCGACCGCTCGTGCACTTACGTCGCCCCATACGCCCCGGGGCCACAGCGCCGTTCAATTCTCGCCGCCAACGCTTGACCGCCCCATCAACTCCCCTAGCATCGGTAGGATGAAACTGCCCGATAACCGACGAGTCGGCATGACGCTGATTGAGACCGTCCTCAGCGTCTCTGCGCTCAGCGTCGGTCTGTTCCTCGTCGTGGGCTGGATGTCCACGCTCAGAGAGG
>JAJDEC010000338.1 GCA_029259995.1 Phycisphaerae bacterium | reverse complement strand
CGATTCGCCTCGTCGTACTCGACGTCGGGATTCATGCACATCGACGCCACGCGATCCGTGTCGTGGCTGTCGTAGAGATTCTGAAGGACGTAATTCACCTGCGGTCGATACCACGCGTACATCTCGGCGATTTCATCCCGGAACTGGCTCGGCGTGGACGCCTTCTTGTCGTTGATCACGAATCGAAGCGTGCGACGCGCGAACGGGTAATTCATCACGGCGTCGAACGTCTTGCCGTCGAGCCATTCGCGCGACTCCTGCCAGAGTTCGGCGACGATGTAGGCATCCGGATTGATCGACTTCACGAGCGAGCGCCAGTCGCGCCAGAAGTTCGCGTTGATGTCGCTCGCCACGTCGAGGCGCCAGCCGTCGATACCGTCTGATGGATCACCGTCGCCGTTGGGATCCATCCAGCGCCGCGTCACGGCGAAGAGATGTTCGCGAACCGGGACGGACAGTCCCAGGGCTTCGCTGTGCTTGAGCTTCGGCAGCGAACCGTTTTCCTTGTCCCACGCCTCGTACTCGAGTGGTTCCCAGTTCTTGATCTCGAACCAGTCCGCGTAGGGTGAGTCCTTCCCATTCTTGAGAATGTCCTGAAATGCCCAGAAGTCGCGGCCTGTGTGATTGAAGACGCCGTCGATGATGACTTTGAATCCCATGCGATGCGCTTCGTTGAGGAAATCGAGAAAGACTTTGTCGGAATCCGACCATTGCCATGTCGCAGGATCCGTCGTTTCGCCTTCGATGCGTTTCAGGCTGTCCGCGACGCCGAAGCGATCGTCGATATGCCGAAAGTCGGACGCGTCATACTTGTGCAGCGACTCGGCGTGAAAGATCGGATTGAAATAGATGGCGTTGACGCCGAGATCGCGCAGGTAGGGGAGCTTCTCGCGCACGCCCTGTAGATCGCCGCCATAGCGACGATCGAAAATGTAATCAAAGAACGTTCCCTTCTCCTCGAAATCCAGGGGAGATCCCCTGGCGACATCGGAGCCCGGCTTGTACGGCTTCTCCCAATGGTGCGACCAGGGCACGGTTCGCGGCGGATCGTTCGATTTGTCGCCATTGCGGAATCGTTCGGGGAATATCTGATACCATGTGGCGCGCTTCGCCCAGTCCGGGGCTTCGTGCGACTTGGGCAATTCAACTTCGAAAGGCGTCAGATCCTTATGAACCACAACCATCTGGGCGCCGTTCGCGCCGAATGTGTATTCTCCCAGTCCCTTGTCCTTGTCGCCGCCGACGGCTGACAATTGGAATGAGTATCGAACACGATTGTCATCCGCCGGGATGGCCGATTGGACAGCCCAATAGTCGAAGCCGAATGCCGATTCGACTTTCCGAAGGGGATAGCGCACGTGGCCGGAAAAGAACAATTCGATTGACTCGACGTCATTCGCCAGCGTGCGAACGCTGATTCGTGCGACGTTTGAAGCGATTGGCGAGAAGTAGCGATCGCTTGTCGGATCGTGCTTGAGTGCGGCCGACTTGATCTTGCCGGCCTCGGGATCGCCGAACGACTTTGCGTCGTCGCCGATGAGAAATCCGCTGTTGAATCCGCCGTTTCCGTCGGGCACGCGAAATCGCCTGTCGCCGCGTTTGTCGTCGAGATAGATCATCCCGTTGACGAGGAACTTGTAATGATGCACGCCTTCCGGCAGTTCGACGACGGCTCGATAACGATTGTCGTCGTCGAGCTGCATTCGAAGCGCGCCCGCACGCCATCCGTTGAAGGAGCCGATGACGTCGACAGTCTCGATCTCAAGGGATCGAGGCAGGCCTTTCGCGCCGCGCGGTGAGAACACAAATGCGTGCCAGCCACTCGACTTGATTTCGATGTCGTCTTTGCGCTTGTCTGCCACAATCAGGATGCGCCTGTTCGCAAGAGGTTCAGGAATCGTAACGGGGAACGACTTTGGCGGGGAGAGGGCGTCGATGTGAATCGGTCCATCGACTGTTCGAGGATCAACGACAGCGGCCGATCGGTGCTCGTCGAGTGCATGAAGCATGCAGGATCGCGTCGTCGATCCGCCGATCGTCAATTGATACCCGTCGCCGAGATGATGCTGCTCGCGATGCGTGACCGCTTGTTCCGGCGTCGATCCCGTCGTCAGCTCAATTCCATAGTCGCCTTCATGCTTGATTCTCAGGCGCATGCTGTTGGCATCGATCCGCTCGAGAGAGACATCCGTCTCGCTTTCATCAACGTCGGCGTCCTGTTCGGCTCCGATGCGTCGGACGTCGAACAGGCTGGATGGTTTCGTGCCGGACTTGCTGCGCGGGTATAGCGATCGTGTCGCATCGAGGACATAGGTGTCGAGCGATGTCCGGCGAATATGGAGGATCGGTATGACACGCATCGGCGAGGTTCGCTTCAGGTGCCAGGTCTTCCCTTCGACGTCGAGCGTGATCTGGTAGTAGCCCGATTCTTCGATTCGAAGTTCGATATCCTGGCCCGGCATGTCGAGCCGATTTCCGCCCGCCGAGCCGAGATGACGATTCCATGTGCCGTCAAACACGAACTTGAATTCAAACACGCCGGTCTGCCAGTATCGATTCAGATGAAACGTCCGATCGTCAACCTGTGTCATCCGCCAGTCACTGCTCTGTGTCGACCAGCCGTTGAAGGTTCCGGCGATGTTGACAGTCTCGTCGGCGCTCGTGACTCCGACGCCGAGCGTCAGCCCGATCGCGATCGAGCACGCGGCAAGCAGCAAATGGGGTTGTTTCGGGTTGGAATCGGCGCGTGTCGTCCATTGCGGCGCGGCTGCCGAACGTTGAGGTCCACTGGCCTTGCGCATGATCATGATCTTATTGAGGGGATCCGTTTCGACCGGTCTGCGGAGCCGCGGTCGAGTTTCGAACGGTCAGGCTGACGTCCTTGGTTTCTCTTACGGTTTCCTGCTTGCTGCTGATGAGGTCCAGCAGCATCGTGCACGCCCGGGCGCCCACGTCGAATATAGGTGTATGAATCGTTGTCAGCGGCGGATCGCAAAACTCCGATTGATGCACGTCATCGCATCCGATGACACTTACTTCTTCGGGAACGCGTTTGCCGATTCGTTTCAATCCGCTGATGGCGCCTATGGCCATTTTGTCATTACCGGAGAAGATCGCCGTGATGGATGGATCCCGTTTCAATAACGCGATAGCGGCGTCTGCGCCGCCCTCCTCGGTATATAACCCGTCTTCAAAGTGAGAGGGCGGCAGGCTGATATCGAATCGCTGAAGGATTTCTTCGAAGCCGTGCCGCAGGTCCGATGTCGTCTGCACTTCTGTGGCCCCGTGAATGTAGCCGATGTGCCGATGACCCAGTTCGCAAAGATGAGTCGCGGCGATTCGTCCCGCCTCCACGTAATTGCATTGAACAAAATCGAGATCGACGTCTTGCACGCGGTTGTTGACGACGATCACGGGCTGGCCTTCACCGAAGTCGGCCAGATACGTATCGTTGTTCGTGACGCCGAGACAGAGCAGACCGTCGATGTAGTGGCGACGAAACAGCTCGAGATGATGATTCCGTTCGAGATATCGTGGGTTCGCGACGTCAAGGATGATCTTGTAGTCGTGCTCGGCGGCCGTTTCCTGTATCGCGCTGATCAACTCGCCGAAATACACGTCGGCGAACGCATGGCGGAGCTGCGGAACGAGAATCCCCAGGAAGCCCGATCGCTGCGATTGGAGGCTCTGCGCCAAACGGCTCGGTCGATAGCCGAGCCGCTCGACTGCGCTGAGCACGCGTTCCCGTGTCGCGCTGCTGATCCGACCGTCGCGATTATTGAGAACCAGCGAGACGGTCGTTAGGGACGCATTGCTCTCGCGGGCGACGTCTTTGATGCTAACTGCTTTTCGCTTGGCCATTTAGCGGTCTTCTCGGGTTGTGAATTCCGAATTCATGCTTGATCACCCTTAACACGACAGCCATCGAGTTTACCGGGACTTGTCCGTCACCGGACCATCAGGTCGCCTAAAATCCGATAGCGGATTTCCTTGAATGCGACAGGAAAAACGATATACTCGATTCGGTAAAAGGTTTTATCATATTCTACGACGCAGAATGCTTGGATGCAATCAGATTCGTCGCGAATCGGACCAGATTCAAGCCAGCGCTGGGACGCAAAGATGGATCAAGCAGAAGAAGCGCAAGTCGGGATCGTTCATCGACGATCGTCTATATTTCGATCAGGCCGAGATGGATTCACTCTGATTGAATTGCTCGTTGTCATCGCAATCATTGCACTTCTGATTGCCGTATTGCTGCCGGCGCTGTCGAGAGCGCGGGAGATCTCGCGACGCACGGTATGCGGAACGAACATGCGTCAGATCGGCATCGCATTCATTCAATATTCCGAAGACTACAACGGCTGGTTTCCTGCGAAGGGGCATCCGACGATCCCGAATCCGACGTTGTCCGAACTGGCCACAGTTCAGGACGGCGCCGCACCGGGCTGGGGCCCCAATTTTTCCGGAATGATCCGGGATGTTGTCGAATGGCGTCATTCGCGGGAGGGCAGCCCAACGCCGTTCTATCTTCCGGAGCCGAAAGTTCTGCTCTGTCCGAGCGACAAATTCAACAACCGGCCGCATACGGATCCTGCCTCTCCGGGCGAACTCTGGCCGACGGCGTCTGTCAATCAGTATGATCAACTTCCTCGAACACTGCCCCAGGAAGGCAATCTGGGTAAGTCGTTCATCAGCTATTTCTACGTCGCCCTATGGCGCGCAACGGATCGCGGCGACTTTCTGCTGATGGCGGATCAAAGTAACAAGAACGACACGACTGTTTCTTCGTTCACGGGCCTGACGCCGGAAGACAATCACGGCACGCGCGGCATGAATCTGCTGCTGCTGGATGGCCACGTCGAATGGGGCCAGTTGAAGACGGGGAATTTCGAGGACCTTCAGGCGCTCTCCAACAAGTATTGGGGTCCGATTATCGCGACACAGCCGATTCAGAGTGGTTCATCGTCCGCGAATCGCAGCTCGGAAGTCCAGACAATCGAGTAAGTGGATGTGCCTGATTTCTTGGAGATCAGGTTTTTTTGTTGGGGGATAATGCGACGGGCGAATATCGGCGTGCCATGTCGCAGATTACGGTTTTGAAGTTACGCCGGCTGATTCGGCCGGCAATAATGATGACGGGGGACGTGCGATTCGAATTCACGAACGCGCATCCGTTTATCGACTGTTGAAGCGTTGATTCAAACTGGAAGCATGCGCGGCAGGTGCCGCGTCATTCGGTAGGATTGGTAGGAGGTGGAGCGTGTTCCTGCGTTCTAAAGATTTTACGATTTGTACGATTATTTCGGCGCTCGTCGTCGCGGGTGCTTACCTGGGTCTTGCGTCAAACGCGCATGCGGGCGACTGCGAATCCGTTACTCAGATCACGGGACGTGACATTCCAACGAGGTACCTGCAAGTGGGCGCCCCGTTTGTCGTCCAGGACAACCCGACGGGGTTCGGCGATGTCGCGCCGCCAACGGAAGAACCCTCGGAAGGCAACGAACTCAATCGATTGTTCGTCACCAATGATGGAACCGACCTTTACATCGGAATCACTGGAAACACGGAGCGTCTGGACGGCCTCGAAAACACAGTACTCGTGTTCATCGATACCGACGCAGGCACATTCCCGACGACGCTCGATACGGCAGGCTGCTGTGCCGACAACACGGACCTCTTTGGTCTCGGCTGCGGTGATCTCGTCTGCGAGCCCTGCGTCGCGGCCATCTCGATCTCCTGCGACATGAATCAGTCGTTCTACGAATGGAGCGATCGCTGTCAGGAAATCGCCATGAATGAATGTGCGATCGAATGCGCCTGCGATCTTGGTGATCCCGCAACGCAGTCCAATGCACTCCGCGAGGTCGACGGTCTGGTCCTGGACTTCGACGCGGACTACGCAATTGCAATCTGGAATAACAACGGCGCACAGAACGGCGTCCTGTTCGATCTGAGTCTGCCGGCGAACTCCGCGGGCACACCGCTCGTCGAAGGCTCCGGCATGGACTTCGTCGTCAACAACAACAACCTCGACGGTGTCAACGCCGAGGCGGCGAATGATCCGCTGCTTCAGCAGGCGAACGCGGCCTCTGCACAGAACGGATTTGAGATCAAGTTGCCGCTGTCGTTGTTCGAATTGGAAGACGGCAGTGAGATCAATCTTCAAGTGCTGATCGCCAATGGCGTCGGCACGATCTCCAATCAGAGCCTGCCGCCTCTGAATCGAACCGACACATTCCAGGTTCCGGCGACCGGCGGCGGCGTCGTGAACCCGGGCGATCCGAGCCCGACCAATCCGGTGGACTTCACAAATGACACGCCGCCCACCGACGAATTCTTCCCGGGCTTTCCGGGCCTTCAACACGTGACATACACGGTCGATACTGTCTCCGGCGTGGCGCCGACCGGCATCACGGACGGTACGGCAATCCCCAGCGACTATCCTGTCGGCTCACTGCTGGCGACGCAGAATAACTTCACGGGCTTCGGCGACGCCGAAGAGTTCGCGCCGTTCACAACCGAAGGCGCCGAATTGAATCAATTGTTTGTATGGAGCGATCTTCAGAAGCTCTACATCGGCGTGACGGGCAACATTCCCGCGAACGAAGGATTCAACAATCACATCCTGATCTTCATCGATTCCGTTCCGTTCGAGTTCAACGCCATCCCCAACAATCTATCGACGAACAATCCCGTCGCATTCGGCGACGATCCCGCGTTGATGGGCATGGATCAGTTTGTGTTCGATGACGACTTCACGCCCGATCTGGCGATTCAGTACGATCGCGCCGGCAACCAACATCATGCCGATATCGTCGAATTCGAATTCGGATTCAACACGCCGTTGACGTTCTCGACGGACACGGCACTGCACACGGGCGGAGACCTGAGTGTCTATTCGGCGGACCTGAGCAACATCGCCGGCGTCAACGGGATCATTGGCGACGATCCACTTCGACAACAGGATGCGGCACTCACGGCCAACACGGGCGTGCAGTTCTCGATTCTACTGAGCGATCTCGGCCTCTCTCCCGGCCAGGCGGACGACGTCAAGATCGCGGCGACGATTTCCGGCGGTACGGGCTTCGTCAGCAATCAGTGGCTGCCGCCGCTGAACGAAACGGGCACAACGTTGCTCGCGAATGAGTCCACGTCACCAATGGTCGCACTGAGCGATGCGTTGCCCGGCGACGTGCCGAATACGGCAATCGATGTCCTCCTTCCGGACGATGCGATCACACAGGGCCTCCTGCGTGTGACGGAAATCGAAGTGACGATTGACATCACGCATCCCGACATGAGTGAACTCGCGATTGATCTCTGGCACACGGATTCGGATCGCACAGTTAGGCTGTGGGATCGAAACGTCGCCGGAGCCAACATGAACACGACCTTCGTCGCCGGCGGCGAGGACCTTGCGAATTGGGTCGCGCCGGGCGCTTCGCCCGATTTCGAGGCCTTCCAGACCGTCTTGACGTTCAACGACGTCGATCCGACGGCGGGCGAGTGGATTCTCTTCATCACGGACTTCGTCACGGGCAACACGGGAACCTTGAATTCCTGGAGCCTCTCGATTCGCGAGGATCTGGGCGGCGCCATCGCCTGTCCGGGATTTGTCGCGGACTTGCTGCCTGCCGGTATCGATCTCGGCGAGGCCCCGTACACGGGCGATCAATTCACGGCGGTTTCAATACCGGTTCGTACGACGAAGCCGGGATCGTTCAGCGCTCAGAACATCCCCAGTGCATTCTCGGCGCTCGCGGGCAGTTCGAGAGCTGTACAGAACAATCACACGTGTTTCGAAGACACGATTATTGCACCGCCGCAGAACCCGCCGGGCTCGGAAATGGACGTCATGTTCGTGACGAACACGGACAATCGGCTTCGCGTCGGTATCACGGGCAACCTCGAAAGCAATCGAAACGCGTTCGTGCTGTTGCTCGATACGGATGATCAATCCGGTTCGTCGATGCCGACGGGCGTCACGGGTCCGCCCGATGCGCTCGGCGGTAATGGCGGCGATCAGCCGGGTATCAACCAGCTCACGTTTGATTCGTCGTTTGCTCCGGACTACGCGCTGGCAGTTCAGTCAAGAGAGGGCGGAAGCGAACTCTACGACGCCTATCTCACGGCGCTGGCCACGAACACGACGCGATACCTCGGCGTGACGACACGAAACGCAGGAGACGGCACATTGGCGCCGCCGCCGGAGAATCTCTCGCCCGGCAGCGAACTCAATCAGTTGTTCGTGCAGAATGATGCCGACGCGCTATACCTCGGCATGACGGGTAACCTGGAATCCAACGGCAATGTCATCGTTGTCCTGCTGGACACGTTCCTGACAACCGCCACGGCGCCGGCGCTGAACACGGCCAATGGGACGTTCCCGGGTGCGCTGCAGGGAATCAACGGCGACATCATGGATGACGACTTTGTTCCCGAGTTCGGCCTCGTCATCAACGCGCAGGCCGACACGGCGACGCTCGTCGATCTCGACACGGGTACGATCACGCTGCTGACGAATACGCCGAGCGCGACGCCGCCAGCCGGCACCGATATCTTCGCGTACGACAATTCGAACGCAGTCGGCGTCAATTCCGACATCAATGACGACGACGACGGGGGCAGCCCTCCGAGTCAGCAGATTCTGAATGCTCGAACGGCGCGCAAGGGCTTTCAGTTGGCAATCGATCGGGCCACTTTGACCGGCTTGAACCCCACGCCGGCCGATGGTGCGAACATTCGCGTGGCGGCGTACGTCATGTCCGGCGGCGGCTACTGGAGCAATCAGCTGCTTCCTGGTTTGGGGGGCGGCGTCAACAATCTGACGGAAACCAACGTCAACCTGGCAACGCTCGCGGGTACGCAATACGCGACATACGCCATGAAGAACAATCTTGCGTATACGTCACCGACAGGCTTTAACGGCGTCAACATCCCGACGTTCATGGGTGACGGGCTCGATGTGGCCGGCGCCCTGGCCACGCAGGACACATACACCCAGTTCGGCAACCAGGCGAGCCCGACGCCACCGAACAATCCGCTTTGCCTCCAGATCGCGTTTGATGACAGCAATGTCTTCGGCGTGACGGACAGCAGCGCCGCCAATGCGGCGTCCGCTGAGACAGGCATGGAGTTCGATATTCCATTCGGCGACATCGGCATGTTGACGGCCGACGGGATGACGCAGATCAAACTGCTCGGATACGTCACGGGCGAGTTCGGCTATCTGTCGAATCAGTTCCTGCCGCCGCTTGGACGCGGCGATGCCGGCAACCTGAACGGCGAACTGGGCATCAGCGGTCCCGTGGATCTGAGCAACGATCTGATCGGCTTCGGCGATCAGTGCTTCGTGTACACATTGTCGACGCCGAATCCGTGCGGTAGCGATCCTGCGGATATCAATGGCGACGGCGACGTGGACATCACGAGCGTCGATGCGTCCGTCAACGACATTACCGTGTTCGTTGACACGCTTCTTGGAACCAATACGGATCCATGTCCGCTCGACAAGGCGGATGTGAATGGAGACGACGATGTGGACGGTTTGGACGTCCAGGCATTCGTTGACGCACTCGTTCCGTAAGTCGGCAGGTAGGAGGGGTTAGCGCATCGCGAACGGGCGAGTCGTTCGCTTCGTGCGCCCGAGATGAATACCCGTCCACGATCGATTTTCGGTCGTGGACGGGTTTCCCGTATCCAAAATGCGACGAGGATATTCTCGGAGCATTGAGCGACGCGTCGAAACTGCTGCGTTGAAACGCGCCATCCTGGGAGGACATATGTCCGGAAGGTATTTGCGAACAAGTTTGATCCGGTCAATTGCGATCATTGCGCTGGCCGTTTGTGTACCGATGACGTCCGCCGCTCAGGATCCGCCGACGATCCTGCAGTATTTCGAATCCGGCTGGGACACGATTCGATATCGAATGCCTGACGTGTTCATGGCCGGCTACGACGGCACATGGCTTCCGCCCGTGCAACGCGCCACGGCAGGCCCGGCCGGCGTCGGATACGACTTGTTCGATCGATTCGATCTGGGAACGGCTTCGAACCCGACACGATACGGCAGCGAGAACGGGTTCCGGCTGATGGTTGACGAGTTCCATCGAGCCAACGTCCGCGTCTATGTCGATTACCTGATGAATCACAATTCGTTTTTCGACATCACGTCGCCGAACGATCCGTTTCTTAATAACGGCAACACCTTCTGGGAGAATGGCGGATACCCCGGATTCGCATTGGATCTGCCCGGCGATTCCGCCGGTGACTTCAATGCCTACTCGGCCGGTTGCCCGCAGTCCACGAATCCCGGCGACGGCTGTTACGACCTGTTTGACGGGCGACTCCTCGGACTGATCGATATCGATCAGGCAAAAAGCGGCGCCAATTACGAGTGGATTCGGCATCCCGTGGCGGTTGACGCCAACAACATTCCCATGCTGGCCGGCGCTGTGCGAAATCAACCCAATCCGGCGAACGCGAAGTTTTATCCCGACATGAGTCTTACTCCGATCATGCCGAATAACCCGGGAACGACGCGCAATCCCGGTCCGCCGCAGTTTACCTTCTATCCGTTCAACACGGCGAATCCGATGGCCGGCGATGCAGTGCCGGAGAGCGCCTCCGAGCTGTTGATGCGCACGACCAAGTACTATCTCGAAGTGCTCAAGGTGGACGGGTTTCGGCTCGACGCCATCAAGCACACGCCCGAGTGGTTCTTCGACAATCTCTGGGATGCCGCCGTTCACGAACGATACCTCGACTTCGACGGCCAGTGGAAAACGCCGTATTCTTTCGGCGAGGCCGTCGAGGGAAACAGCCGCATTCTCGACTGGGTCCGTAAGCCCGGCGAAAATGGCGGTCCCGGCTGGCCGCCGCAGGGTTGGGAATTCGGAAATCGAGACGCCCTCGATCTGAACGAAGCCGGACAGCTTCGCGACATCATCGGCGCCGGCGGATTCGGCAACTGGAACAACGTCATGGGCGCGTCCGTCGACAACGCGGACGACGGGTTCAACAACGGAACTGTCGGCGTCCATCACGTCACAAGTCACGACAACAGCTTCAATCTCGATGACACCGTGTCGCAGGCGTATGTCCTGATGCGACCCGGTCCCGCCATCGTCTACCACAATGCACTCGAATTCGGCGTGCCGGGTTTTCCTGCGCCCGACAGTCGGCTCGACGCGATCGGTCTTGGCGGAAATCGGATCACGACGCTCGTCAAGCTCCGCAATCAGTACGGCCGTGGGTTCTTCTTTCCACTGAATGCCAATCGGGACGACGTGCTCGCGTTCACGCGGCGCAGCCCCGGCAGCGAGGACAACGTCCTCATCGGCGTGAATGACAGCAACGCAAATGGATTTGACAGTGTGTCGATCACGACGACATTTCCCAGTGGCACGCGACTCCATGAATTGACGGGGAACGCGGCCAGCCCGATTGTCGATCCCAACAGCGATATTCCCGAAGTCATTACCGTCGGCGCTGGCGGATTGATTTCGAATTTCCGCGTACCGCGAAACAGCAGTACGGCGCAGACGTCGCATCGCAACGGCTACGTTGTATATGGTCCTGCCGTTCCGACGGGAACGCTGTCGATTGCGAACGCGACGACGATCGTTGCGCCGCCGGATTCCGCGGCAACGCCCGATCCGCAGCAGCGCGTGAGCCCGGTCACGATCGTGACGTCATTGACCTTTGATATCCTGCTCCAGACGCAACAGACGGATGCACTGGACGCGAACACGGACGATTCGGCAGTCTTCCGCATCGACTCGGGATTTTTGGATTCCAACGGAAACGGCGGCGTGGATCATCTCGACGCCGCGGCCGTGGACTACGGCTTTGAAGATTTCCTGACGGAGAATTCGCCGCGCTTCGGCGGCGGAACCGGAACCTATCGACAGACGATCGACGCCTCGCAGCTCGGCGACGGATATCACTACATCACGGTCCGTGCATACCGGCATCGGCCAGCCGGAACGCAGCCGCTGTTTGGTGAGTTCCGAATCGTCGTATTCGTCGATATTGAAACGCCCGCGTTCGACTTCGTGTCGCCGACCAATAATTGCGACAACGACATTCCGTCGCTGCCGGCGGAATTCGTGATCGAGGCGGATGGCTATGTGGATGATGTTTATGTCTTTCTCGATCGACAGGACAATACGAATTTCGAAGCGCTTGCAACGGGTTCGGCGAATCGCGCTGTCCGATTGGGCAACACGTTCACGCTGACTCGAGGCGTCTTATCCAGTGGTAACCATCGCGTGGATATCGTCGCCGTCGAAGAACGGCCCGATGGTGTCCGCAACACGCGACACGAGACGTTCCCGGGGGTTCAGTCGAATACCGGCTCCGGCGCGGGCGCCGGGGATGTTAATTCGGACGGGATCATCGACGCCCGTGACATCGAGACGTTCACGGCCCTGGTCCTGCTGGAATTCTTCCTGCCCGTGGCCGACGCCAATTGCGACGGGTTGGTTAATGTGGCGGATATATCGGACTTTGCGGCCTTGCTTGTGTCGCAGTAGCCACAGGTCGCTCGGGCGGGTCGAAATTGTGAATTGTGGAGGCAGTCAGATTCCGGACATTCGGGTGTTCAAAACGATTGAATCGGGATTAGGGCTCTGATAAAATGTTTTTTCAGAAGAAGGTCGCTGAGGCACGCATCGGTATGCAGCCCGGCGGACAATGAGCGAACAGTTATCCAGCATCGGCGTGCATGTCGCCCGCGGGCTTGCAGGCACAGGAGTTGGGAGCGGCCGAACCAAAGGTCGCCGTAAGAGGTGTATTTCCGTTTTTTCATTTGCGGAACACGCAAGAACAAAGGAGCAGAGGAATGAAGACATTTGTCAAAGCATTAGCGATCGTCGCACTTTTTGCGGCACCCGCACACGCGGACTTCTTCAGTCCGGGCGGTTTCAACGGCTGGGACGGCGCGGCGCCGATGGTGGAAACATTCGGCGGAAGCGGCATTTGGGAGTACTCCTATACCGGAGCGACGGCCAACGCACGCGAGCAGTTTGTTTTGCTGAATACCGCAAATGACTACAGCGATGGTTCCAAGGTTTACCTGGCGGGCGACCAGTGGCTCCACTCTGATGCCAATGGCGACAACCTGATCACGCTCGATACGAACACCTACGCAGACGGCTGGGAACCGACGACCAATCGTATCAGTGTGGCCTACGAGTCCGAGACGAATTGGGTTGCGACAGGGAATTTCCAGATCGCCGCCGGCAACGGATCGGACTGGGACAATGCAAGTGCCGTCACGGCCATGACAGATCAGGGCGGCGGACTCTTCAAGTACGAAGGCGCGCTGGCCCCGGGCACGTATGACTGGAAGGCCGTTCGATCGGGAAGTTGGGACGCCATCGGCTCGGACAGCCGCAACGTCAATGCCGGCAACGTCAACTTCACAACCGATGCGGTGAACAACTACGTCGAACTGTGGGTGAACGTTCTTGACGGTACAGTTCGAAGCGTCGTGACGCCTGAGCCCGCCACGATGGCGTTGCTCGGTTTCGGTGCATTGGCATTGATCCGACGCCGACGATAAGGCAACACGAATTCGACTCTGTCGCGGCGAACGCGCCAACGATGTGGTCCAGTTCGAAGCATCTTGAGTTACTACGAAGAAGCGCAGCCGATCGGCTGTGCTTCTTTTTCGTATATACTCTCTCATCGTGGAACGAGAATTCGATAGGCCGTGAGCGCGGTCGCATGCGGCGGCCTCGCAAGCCCCGGAATGGTCGAGAATGGGCGACGAGATTGACAACCCCGCACAATCCAGCCGTTTGCGCCGGATATCGAGGCGACGAAAATGGCTTTTTCGCTTCGTCGCCGTCACGCTGGCGCTCTCGCCGATTCTGATCGGCGAAATGATCTGCCGGTTCGCTGGCTACGGTGGCTATCCGCCAGTGCTCAAACGCATGAAGGCGTATCGCGGCACGCAATACGTCGGTACATTTCAGCCCGGCCTCAATACGTTCTTCTGGCAGACCTTGTCCGCAACGGGCGGCATGGAAGAACACGTTTTCGTGACGCCGAAGCCGAAAGGGCGGACACGGATCATGACTTTCGGCGGATCGGCCATGCGCGGCTTTCCACAGCCTCGTCCGCTCGTCTCCACGTCGTTCCTGCAGGCCATGCTCGAAGACGTCTGGCCCGATCGGGATATCGAAATCCTGAACTTCGGGACGACGGCTGTCGCCAGCTTCCCCGTGATGTACATCCTCGACGAGGCCCTTGAGTACGAGCCCGATCTCGTCATCATCTACAGCGGCAACAACGAATTCTACGGGGCCTGCGGCGTTGCCTCATTGCATGCGTTCGGGAAATCGACCTGGTCCATGCGGGCGGCGCGGGCGATGCGGAAAACAGGGCTCGGCCAGTGGATTGCGGAAGTTAGCACGCGAAGCGCAGCGGCAACGCCGGCGGATAGCAAACCCGCAAAGAGCCTGATGGAGAGCGTCATTGCCGACGGTCAAATCGGTCCCGATGACTCCCGACGTGCGGCCGCGGCCGACAACCTGCGGAATCACCTGACGTCAATGGTTGAAGCCTGCAAGTCGCGCGGCATCCCCGTCATCATCTGCACGTTGCCGGCGAATGAGCGCGACATGGCGCCGTTGGGGCAGGACTTCGATCTTCCACCTGAAGAATCAGTATCGAAGCGATTCGTAGAGTGTCTCGCCGTGGCCGAACGATTGGTGTCCGAGACGCCTGCCGACGCAGTTCAGCCGTTTGAAGTCGCGCTTTCGTTGAATCCGCGGCACGCCAGGGCGCATTACGAGCTCGCTCGATGCTATTCCGTCTTGGGCCGAGATGATGATGCACTGGCGAATTACGAGCAGGCGCAGGAACTCGACCCGATGCCGTGGCGAGCGCCGGGCTCGCTCAGTGCGGTGGTTCGTGATGTGGCGTCGGAAAGCGGCGCGATTCTCTGCGATCTGGTCAGGACGTTTCGGGCGGCGAGCCCGGACGGCGCGATCGGTTGGGAACTGATGGACGATCACGTGCATCCAACGCTTCAAGGCCAGGCGTTGATCGCGGAAAGTCTTCTGAAGTGCATGACGCAACTCACGGGAAGTGTGCGTGTTGATCCCGAACCCATCGAGACGTTATCCGATTGGAGGGCATACGCTAAGGCGCTGGGGGAAAACGAATACGATCGCTTCGGTGTGCAACATCGCATGCGGACGCTGTTTCGGGCGCCGTTTTACGCCGAGAGCAATCCCGACGCATTGGCGCGAGCCGAACGGCTTTGCGCTGAGTATCGAATGGGATTCTCCGAATCTGAGCTCGGCGCGATCAAATTCTGGCAGGACCCGCAGACGCACAGCGGCGGATTTCGACCAATCACAGGTTTCGTCGGCGCCGTCCTGATGTCGGAAGGAGAATTCCAGAAAGCCGATCGCGTTCTCTCGATCGCCCGTCGCAGTGTGGCGGAATACTCCCTTTGGAATCTCGAATTGACGTGGCGCGTCCTGATGGCCCGCCGACGCCTGCACGCGTCATTGTCGCCCGCCGATATCGCGTTGGCCAAAGAGATGATCGAGGACGGCGAAACGATGTACCGAGCGACGGGCATTCGCAGCCCGGAGCTTTGCAGGCATTTGGGGATGGCGTATCACTTGATCGGCGATCACAAACGCGCGATTGCGGATCTGAACAAAGCGCTCGAATTCGTCGTCGACATGTCGGGATTTGACGTGGTTCAGGGATTGGTCGATTCACTCGTCCAGACGGGACAGACGGACAAGGCGATTCGCGTGCTCAAGTCCCCGATCAAAGATCCGCAGCTGGCCCATGCGTGCAGGTCGTTGTTGACGCGAGTTGAATCGCGTGGACCTTGACGGGGCTCGGCTCATGCATGAATCAGCAACGTCGTCTCCGACGGCAGATGCGCCGCCACTTCCGAAATCAAATCGCCGCGCAACGCGCGAAACAATGCACCGCGGCGCGTGACGCCCAGAATCACATAGTCCACGCCGTACGTCGCCGCGAAGTCCAGGATCATCTCCGGCACGCTCGACGCGACGCAATAGATGGGCATGTACGGTACCTGTTTCTCACGCGCGATGTCGGCGGCGTGAGAGAACACGCTCACGGCAATGGGATCATCTTCCGGACGATATTGTTTCGCCGTCGGCGGTCCGTAGGCGAGTTTCAGGTCCTTGATCACGAGGACGATCAGATTCGCGCCGCGCGCCTGCGCTTCCTCGGCGGCGAAGTTCAGTAATTCGGGATTGTGCTGCGTGGCCACGAGAATCTTGCGGGAAACAGGATCAAACGGCTTGATCCCGTCGAGGCTGAAGGCCGGTCCCGAGTCGACGGCCCCGGGCGGCTGAAACAGCTTTCCGATCGACTCCGCGACTTTCGGAAGATGCTTCTGAACTTCGGGCGCTTTCGCCATGCCGAGCCGCAGCAAATAGCCGCCGGCTAGCACCACGATCACAAACACGTCCGCCGCCCATTGCGTCGCGATGATCGTCAGTTCGACGACGACAAGAAATGCGGCCAGCAGGATGATTCCGATGCGCTCCACGCGGCCGATCTCGACTTCGCGGTTGAAGTACGTCGAGATCAGATTGACGGCGATCGCCCCGACGACGCCGATGGCGTAAAGATGCCCCAGCTTGTCGACCTCGCCCGCAAAGAGGAGCACGGCGCAACAAACAAAGCAGGCGCTCGCCAGGGCGATCCACGGCACGCCGAATGCATTCAGTCGCAGGAACGCCGGCGGCATCTCTTTGTCCTGCGCCATGACGAATTGAACGGAGATCATGCCCGCAATCGCCGTGTTGACGGCCGACAGCAGCAGCATGGCGAATACGAACGACGCGATTTTTTCGAACCAGCCCGTGCCGAATTCTTCCGCCATCACGCTGAGGATCGTGTCGCGATAGGCCGCTTCATCCGCCGTCAGACGCACGCCTTCCTCGGCCACCTTCACGGCCATCGGTTCCGCCAGGTGAAGATTGGGGATCGCCAGCATCGCAATGCCGAACAGTACGTTGAAGACGACCACTTCGCCGAGCACGGGCCAGATCGACTTCTTGCTCGTCCTGCCCACGGGCTGAACCATGACGCCCGTCATGTTGGCAATCGCTTCCACGCCCGACAATGCGAGAATGATGTGGACAAAGCTGACCCATTCCGTGCCGAGGGGTCTCGGCGTGTATTGGATGTTGCTCAGGCCCGGGCCGATGTGCGGCAGGCAGAGACCGGCCAGGATGACTGTAACGATCAGCGTCGCCGTCGCAACGACAGTCGCGAAGCGCCCGGCGCTCTTGGGGCCGATGAAGTTGATGGCGCCGATCGCGACGATCGAGAGCATCGCCAGCGGCGGGGCCTGGTCGACGTTGAATCCCAGATAGCGAAACGCCGCGACGGCCGAGATCGCCGCCGTGATCACGTAGCTCGCAAAGAGCAGCATCGCCCCGATGACGGCGACGCGACGATTCACGGCCCGGGCGGCCGAATAGACGCCGCCGCCGTCCTGGAAACAACGGCAGACGATCGTGTAGGCCCACGCCACGGCCGTCATCAGCAGGCACATCGCCAGAACGTGATAGAGCGAGGCCCCGCCGCTGTAGAACAGCGCGAGTCCCAGCACGTAGAGCCGGCTCGTGCCCCAGTCCCCGTAGAGCATGCTGCTGGCATGAAACCAGCGAAGCTCCCGCGGTCGTTGCTGATGTACCTGAAATTCCAAACTGGATTCCAATCGTGCCCGAGCCGCCGAACTTCCACGGGGCGCGCCGGGGGACATTTGAAGTGCATGGTTTAGGCGTTAGCGGTCCGGGTCAACCCCCGCAGCCATCAGCCTTTCTCGAAGTTCCGCGCAGCGTGTTTCGCAATGAAACGCACGGTCGGTTTCCCCCGTCAATGCAATCCGGATCCACAGCGAATTCGCCGGC
>JAJDEC010000337.1 GCA_029259995.1 Phycisphaerae bacterium | reverse complement strand
CGATCAAGCCGGGTTGGCGACGGGTAGGTCTGTATTACGTATTCGTTTCCAAATGGGGCGACGGCCATCTGGGGTTTCGGACGGTGGCTGATGTTGACGGCTGCGGGTTCGTGAAGGCGCGGGAGGATGGCGACTACTTTCGTATTCGTCAGCATCTGGACGACAACTGGAGCATCATGTCTTATACACGCTCGATGTAGAGGTCTGATCGGGCGGTTCGAGATACTTCGCAGTACGCCGCGTCAAGGGGTTATTGCGCGACCGACTCCCTGACGGTCGCGGTTCTGATTGGTGGGCACGGCCCACCCTACGGGGCTTGGTGTCGCTTGCCGACGTTGGGCGCCGGCGTGGCGCCCGGCAAGCAGGGAACGTGTTGAGCAACGCTTTATGTCATCAGTATGGCACTGTCGGATGTACGCTGGTACCGACTCCCTGACGGTCGCGGCTCGGTGCGGTGGGCACGGCCCACCCTACGGAGTTTTTGGGTTGCTCGTTGTCGGATGCCGACGTTGGGCGTCGGCATGGCACGCGCGGCGTGTGCGCGCTTGAAGGGCAAGCATGGCACCCTTCGAGATCAGGTTTCGTATTCGACGCGGCCGTGGCGGGTTGTGCGGGAGATTTTTTCGTTGGCGTATAGGCCGGCGAGGACGAATTCGACGCAGCATGCACGCATGGCGGCGTCTTCTGACGGGTTGATTTCGAAGGCCTTCTCCCAGGCGGGCGGTACGCGACTCATGCGCTCCTCGTAGGCGCTGGAGGGCAATAGGTCGCCGACTTCGATGGTAACACCTTTGCCGAATATGTCGGCGATTTCTTCGAAGCCGTGCTTGTCACAATACTCATCGAAGACTTTGCGGATGGCGGCGACGATGACGGCGTCGATGATCTGTTGTTCGCCCATCTGATGGCTGCTCATCATGTCGAGTTCGAGCTTGCCCATGGATGACGAGATGATGTGCGACAGATCGCTGATGCGCGGGATCGCGTGGGATTCGCCGAGCACGGCGGCGCGGCGGCGGGCGCTGGCGATCATGGTTCGATAGTTGGCGATGCTGAATCGGGCGGAGACACCGGACTGGATGTCGATGAAGTCGCTCTTGCGGGCCTCGATCGTGATCTGTTCGCAGATCTCTTTCATGAACAGTGGGATGCGTACAGGGAAGTCGCCACCGAGTTCGATGTCGGCTTCCTGTTCCATGATGGCGATGCCGGTTTCGCGCTCGGCGGGATAGTGGGTGCGAATCAGCGAACCGATGCGATCCTTCAACTGTGGAATCACTTTGCCGCTGCGGTTGTAGGTTGACGGATTGGCGCTGAATAGGATGACGACATCGAGGTCGAAGCGGATGGGGAAGCCGCGGATCTGGACGTCGCGCTCTTCGAGGATGTTGAAGAGGCCGACTTGGACGAGTTCGTCCAATTCGGGCACTTCGTTCATGGCGAAGATGCCGCGATGCATTCGGGGGATGAGACCGAAGTGGAGGGCCTCTTCGGTGCTCATGCTGGTGCCGCCGGCGAGCTTGGCGGGATCGATCTCGCCGATGACGTCGGCGAACTTGGTGCCGGGGCTGAGTCGTTCGGCGTAGCGATCCTCGCGTTTCCACCAGGCGATGGGGGTTGCGTCGCCCTCGGCGGCGATGATGCGTTTGGCATCGCGCGTGATGGGGGCGTAGGGATCGTCGTGGAGTTCGGAGCCGGCGACGCAGGGGATTTCGGGATCGAGCAGGCGGACGAGGCCGCGCATGAGTCGGCTCTTTGCCTGGCCTTTTTCGCCCATGAAGAGCATGTCGTGCTTGGCGAGGAGGGCGAGGCAGACTTCGGGGATGACGGTGTCTTCGTATCCGATGATTCCGGGGAAGAGCGCGTCGCGAGCGGCGAGTGCGCGGAGCAGGTTGTCGTGGAGTTCCTGCTTGACGGACTTGGATTTCCAGCCGGATGCGCGGAGTTCGCCGAGGGTTTCGGGTTTGGTTTTCGGGGTCGTTGCGTGGGTTGTCGTTGTCATTGTAGGGGCATTGTAGCCGGAGTCAGCGCTGGAATCAGGGCGCCGATTCGTTTTCCGACGAATGCTCGACTTGCGTTTTTGCTTTCTCGAGTTGGGCCTTTGCTTCGGGAGACGCCAGATGCACTTTCACGGCCGCTGCAATTCGATCCGCGGATTCGGCGTCGAGTTTGGTTTTCGCCTCGTCGGCGAGGCCCTGGATGAGATCGTAGCGATCCGCCCGGACGGCGCTGGAGACAAGCATGTCGTACGTCAGGAACGAGGACTGCGCGTCGATGAGCAAATCCTTTACCTGGGCGGCCAGGTCGTCTCGATCGGCGCCGACGCAGGCTTCGTAGCTGCCGGCGGCGGACGTGATCAGGTCGGACAGCATGTGTTCCTTGAGCTGTCGGGCCATGTCTTCATCGAGCCCCGCCATCACGGCATGGTCCATTTTCAACGACTGAACGCTAGTCGTGACTCGAAGAACGGGATCTCCGTCTTCGACGATGTCTTCATAACGCCGGGCTCTCAGCAGGTCGTCTTCGATTCGACTGTAGAGGGCGCGTCGGGCTCGCTTGCTTTCAGCGCGATCGTTGCCCTTCAGTTGGTCATACAATGTGACGGATCGGGCGCCTTCGCCGAGTGTATCGTTCAGAGCGGCCACATCGCCGGCAACGCGAAATATCGGCGACACGTCGGGACCGACGAGGCGACCGAGAAATCCGGTGATGCCCTTCTGCTTATTCTTCTGCTTCTTGAGTTTCTTGCCGGCGACGAATTGGCGAAGCTGTTCTTCGCTTCGATCGCGCCGTTCCTTCAAGGCGGCCAGCGCTGGAGGATAGATGTCGGCGAGTTCCTTGATGTTGCCAAGCAGAAACGACACACGCACGCCGACGTAGCTTGGCCGATGTTCGAGACCGTGATCGAAACACCAGAGGTACTGTGTCAGGGCTTCGTCGAGTTTTCCGAGGTCGACGAGTTTCCGCGCGTAGTCGTCGCGCGTCATTGGATCGTTCTGATCGCCGGCTTCGAAGGACTCGCGGGCGCGCGTGAATGCATCCTTTCCGGATTGGGCGCCTTTCGCGACGTCGAGAAAGTCACGCGGTTGCAGGAAGCCGACGGCGCGATCGACGACTTTGCCGTCCGACTTGATGAAGACAATCGTCGGATAGGCGCGGACTTTGAAACGGCGCGCGAATTCGTGGCTCGCTTCGGCGTCTACCTTCAGGCAGACGGCGTTCTTGTCGAGCCATGCGCGGACGGTCGGATCGGGCCAAGTGATGCGATCGAGCATCTTGCAGGGCGGGCACCAGGTTGTGTAGAAATCGATAATGACAATCTTGTCGTCGGCTTTCGCCTTTTCCAGGGCTCGGGGGTAGGAGATATCTTCGAACGGCGCATCGGCAATCGCGATGGAGCCGAGAATCAGCAAAAATATCGAAGCGAGTCGACAATTCATATGAGCCTCCAATCCGGATCTTTCGGCCGTTGTACGCATTCTATGTTGGTAGAACGGAGCCCGCGAACACTTTATTCGCGATGGCGCCGCCTGAGTTGCGGCAATACGGTGAATTCGGCGATTCCGACAGGGCCTGGGACATCGCGGCATCGACGTCGATTACTCGCGAATCCAGCGAGATCGCATCTGGTGCGACATTCGCCTGGGTTTGATCGGAAACTCGCCGGGATAGCCCACGAGCAGGGCGACGTAGATATACAGATTGCTCGTCAGATTGAGTCGCTGTCGAAGTTGCTTCTGATTGAATGATTCGCTGTGGTACATGGCGCAGCCGGAGAGACCGTGGGATTCGGCGAGGAGCAGGATGTTCTGGGCGGCCATGCCGGCGTCGAGGGCGGGTGCCTGTCGTTCGGGATAGAGGGAGGGATCCGCGGCGATGTAGAAGATGGAGGGGGCGTTGTTGAGCATGAACGGGTTGTTGACGCCTTCTTTCTGTTCGCGCGGGAAGGATTGTTTCAGGACTGTAATCACGACGCCCTGGCGATTGCAGGAGGAGGGGGCCTGGAGACCGGCGTCGATGAGTTGTGTGAGAATTGCGTCGTCAATGTCCCGCGGCTGCCAGACGCGGGCGCTGGTTCGCCGCCGGATCAGGTGATGCAGCGCGTCGGGGGCGATGGTGGTTGAATGTTCGGGACTGACGGCCGACGGGGCGATCGTCTTGATGTTGATGTGATCGGGTGTCTTGCGCCAGACGTCGTATTCGGCATGGACGCTGCGAATCCAGGTGAGTGCCTCACCTTCGGATGCATCCAGATGCGGTCTGGATTCGATTTCTCTGAGGTAATGCGTCAGCGCGTCGAAATGGCGAAATCCGCGTGGTCTTGCATTCGACGCCGTCGCGCTGCGATGTTTGGTTGCTTTTTCGGTCTGGTGCGCATGCCAGGACAGCAGTGACATCAGCTGATGGTCCGTCAGGCGTTCGGGATTTCGCAGGCGCATCAGGCTGTGGAGAACGCGCGCCTTGGACCAGTAGAGAATATCAAACCACTGCTTTGTGCAGAAGCGCCAGGCGAAATACAGGGCCAGTTGGAATCTGGGCGCCATCAGTTTGCGACGCTCCCGTCGAAGGTCAGGATCGTCCGAATGTGTCGCGTGGTGTTCGCCGTGATCGACTCGGTGGCGCGGACGTAAGTCACTTCGCCCGTCGCTCCCGTGCAACGTGATGTAAGTGGCGACTGTGCAATCGGCGCATGTTGAATCGCGAATCCCTCCTTGAAATGAAACGTCGTGGCGTCGTTCGACGATTCTACTACTTCAGGTGCTTTGGCAAGTCGCAAATTGAGATGGACGAGCTGTGCGCTTCGCGGCATGTTTTCGCTGAGTTGCAGATCGTGCTCGATGACAATCGAATCCTGTGACGTTTGGATGTGAGTCATCAAGGCGCCATAGGAGATGGGCGGCGTCGTCGCGACCTGTTTGCGATTCAGTCGTCGTCGGCGGATTAGGGCATCCAGAGCAAAGGCGGATCGAAGCTGGAAGCCCGCGTCCGTGAATTCGACTTCGTTGTCGCTTTGTGTTCCCGGGCAGATTTTCGTGTGGTTTCCGATCAACAGGTATGGCAGAAATCCTGCACGATCCAGAAAGTCGTCGAAGTAGCACGGCGAAAAAACGAATCGGACTGCGGACAGGAATGATGCGATCCGTTCGCCGAGGGTCCGGCGGACGGCCAGCCGCAAGAATCCGCCCATGTCTTTGGGGATCGGCGGCACGACGTCGTGATGATGGATACGAATCAGTTGCGGCGTGCATGGCTGGTATCGGGCGTCGTCACGGAGTTTGGGTTCGTTATTGCATCGCTGCAGGGACATCAGCAGATCGAATCGCTCCGACGCGTGTCGGATGAGTCCCGCGTCCGCCAGATGGGTGACGCCGTGTGCACGGACGGGGGCGGTTTCGGGCGATGAATCTTCGTCGTCGGCAACTGTTTCCAGAGGCGCCAGCACGTCGGCAATGCGTATCAGCGCCCAGGCGTAGGCGTTGTATACGATCGCGTGCATGTATTGATCAAAACCGGGGCGGGCCTGGTTGTTGCGGGCGGGATTGAGGGCCAGTTCGCCGGATGGAAGTTGCCATGATGCGAGCATGCGATTGATTTCGCGGGCGATCCTGGCGTGATAGGCGCTATCCGTTTCGGCGGCAATCAGACGGCAACACAGGAGCAGGTTGGCATATCCGAACAGAGAGAGTTGCGAACGGCCGTACGTGAGAACGCGATCGACGTCCGCCATGGAAAGCAGCGCGTCGATCGCACGCCTGCCTTTTTGAAACTGTGTGTCACTGCCGTTGATCGTTCCATCGAGCAGAAAAGTCAGCGCAATCTTGGCAACGTATGCGGTGGACGCGTAGCCCGCATTCGGCGTCGCGACTGTGTCAATGAAGAGACTGTCGGCGGATTGGGAACCATCGAGCAATCCGGCAAGCGCGTTTCGAAATCCGGCACCCCGATCAATATCGAGATTCGCATCGGCATAATCCAGAACGAAACGGAGCATGAATCCAAAGTTTCGATTTCGCTGCGCGAAGCTCCCCAGGGTTGGCAGCGGAAAATGCTCGATGAATTGCGAGAATTCGTCTGCGATGTCAGCGCCTCGATCGGTCGCAACGAAATGCGCCAGCGTCAGGAGAAACGCGTTGAATTCCGCGGACACACTCGTATCGCGCGTTGGCAGACTCCTCAGGAATTCCCAAACGCGTCGCGTGGTCGGATCGTCGTTGTCGAGTTGCGGATCGCAGAGGCGACCGAGGATGACTGCCGCGGAGTGATACTGAAAAACGAGTGGGTTATTTGAGTACGGATCACGAATCTCGCCCGAGGCGTGAATCCGCGCGGCGATCCATTCGGACCAGCGGCATTGCCAAGCCGTTCTGGAATCGGGCGTCGTGACAGTTTCCGCCTTCTGCATCGGTATCGTGGTGTCGGTTGCAGGCATCGAACTGGAAGCGGATTCAAGCATGGGTCGTGAAGATTCCTGCAACACGGGATCGATGATCAGTGTGCCTGGGAAATGGGAACTGTGCCGTTGCCGCGATGGAGATCCGGTTTGTCGTTCCGTGATGCATTGGATTGGGCGCTTCCTGCGACGCCGGACCGGTCGGCGTTACAGCGACGTCGGGTTCGGCCTGCGCCACTTTCCTCAATTCGATAGACGGGGTTGGTTTTCATCAGTTCACGGACGAGTTCCGGATAGACGCCGTATTCCTTCTCTTCGTAGGGTATCAGGAATGGATAGACGTGGCGTTCCATGTAGGATCTTGCCGCCGATTCGAGGTCATTTGTGCCATATTTGGTTTGGGCGACGCCCTGGAGATAGCTGCGCAACGTCGGGTAGGTCTGAAAGTCCCCTTGCTGGCGCCAGTTGGTTCTTTCGGAGCGAAAGAAATGATGCAGATCGGGCTTGATCGTGCAGTGCATCCACACGGGGTTCGGCCATGTCTTCGCCAGCGCCCGATAGGCGAGATGGTAACGCGTGGATTCCCAGCGGCCTTTGCGCTGAAATCGAAAGCCGGGGAAATAACGATAGAGTCGTACGCGTGATCCCGTATAAGGCGGCGGGATGTACCATCGATCGAGATTGGCTTCCATGCCACCGGGCTTTCGGGGCAGGCCCGTGTGCCAGTAGTCGACGGAGACGTTGTTGAGCGGGACGGCGATACCGGGGGGATAGGTGCGGTTGCCGGATTTGAGATAGTCCCGGAGTTCGGCGATATTCCATTCACCGCTGGTATAGGCAATGAAGTCGGCGTCGCCTCGGACGATCCAGCGGAATCGCGAACGCTCAAGGGCGTATTGCCGATTGTGATAGAGATCGGGGAGATCGGGCGCGTCGAAGAATCGAATCTTGTCGGGCGTGCGCGACGCGAGTTCGCGGACGATGTCTTTTGTATTGTCGGTCGATCCGTTGTCGACAACAATGATTTCGTCACCGAAGTCCAGGAAAGATCGGATGCTCGCCGAGACGGTTGCCTCTTCGTTCTGCGTTGCGATCAGGACTGAAATGCCGGGGCTACGGCGATTCGACACGAGCTAATTCCTCCGCCACTACGTCGAGGTCAACTGACAGATCGCTATTATGCCGCATTTGCGCCGGGTTGCCACGGATCGGCGCTTCGCGCTTCGGCGTGATGTCGGCGGGGTGATCCAATTCGCACGAATTGCCGCGTGCAGGTGCGTCGGCGGGGGTTTATATTGCGATCGTCGTCGACGGCGCACGCATGTGCCGACGCGAGGTTGTTTCAATCTGTGGAATGACGGCGGGAGACGTTGGCGGTGATGTTGTTAAGCGACGGGGAATCAACGGGGCGACATGGCGCGTGATATGACTGAATTCAGTGGAAGCCGTGTGCTCGTGACGGGCGGTCTAGGGTTCATCGGCAGCAATCTGGCGGAGCGACTGGTTGAACTCGGCGCCGACGTGACGCTGCTGGATGCGATGATCGACGGCCATGGGGGCAACTTCTTCAATACTGCGCCGATTCGGGATCGCGTGAAAATCAATCTCAGCGACATTCGCGAGGAAACAACGCTGGGGCATCTCGTTCGCGATAAGGACTTCATTTTTCATCTCGCCGGCCAGAACGATCACGTCCTGAGTCTGACGAATCCGTACCCGGACATCGACATCAACATCAAGGGGACAGCGGTTCTGCTGGAGGCGTGCAAGCGGCACAATCCCAATGTGCGTCTGGTCTATACGGGGACGCGCGGGGAATATGGAACAGCCGTCAAGCTGCCTGTTGACGAAGAACAGCCGATGAATCCGCGGGGGATTTATGAGCTATCGAGCCTGACGGCGCAGCGGCTGTTTCACATTTATCATCACAACTACGGCGTGAAGTCGATCACGCTGCGATTGACGAATATCTACGGCGAGCGTGCACAGATGCTGCATCATCGATTCGGCGTCGCGAACTGGTTCGTCCGACTGGCGATCGACGATCAAGTGATTCCGGTCTACGGCGACGGCGCGATTCGACGGGATTTCCTATACGTGGCGGATACGGTGGATGCGATTCTGCAATGCGCGGCCTGCGAATCGGCGTATGGCGACGTCTTCAACGTGGGCAACAACCAGGTGTCAAGTTTCGGTGAGCTGGCGCGCGAGATCGTGCGCGTCTCCGGAACGGGGCGAATCGAGTTCGTGCCGTTTTCGCCGGAGCGGGCGGCGGCCGAGCCCGGTGACTTTTGCTCGGATATCACTAAAATCGGCCGCATTGTGGGTTGGACGCCATCGACGTCATTGGCGGACGGCCTCGCGCGAACCATCGCATATTATCGTACGCACCAATCGGAGTACTGGTCCAGCCCATGAATGTGCCCATTCTCGATCTCGCTCGCGAACATGCTTCGATCAGTGATTCGATCGAGGCGGCCGTGCATCGTGTGATCGCGAGCGGCTGGTATATCCTTGGCAAAGAGCTGGAGTCGCTGGAGACAGAGTTCGCTGCGCAAATCGGTTCTGCGCATGCCGTCGGCGTCGGATCGGGCACGGATGCGATTCACCTGGCCTTACGGGCTTGCGGCGTCGGCGACGGTGAATTCGTCGCTTGTCCTGCGCACACGGCCGCTCCGACGGTCTGTGCGATTCTTCAGGCGGGGGCGCGTCCCGTCTTTGTCGATATCCTGGAAGACTCGTATGTAATGGATCCGGATTGCCTGGCCGCGTGCTTTGACAGGCAGAACGACATCAAGGCCGTGATCCCCGTGCACTTATATGGTCGTCCATGCGACATGAGTCGCATTCGTTCGATTGCGGATCGGCATGGCGCAATCGTCATTGAGGATTGTGCGCAATCGCACGGCGCGACATTCGGTGAGCGGCAGTGCGGAACGATCGGGGCTGCCGGTTGTTTCAGCTTCTATCCAACAAAGAATCTAGGTGCCTGCGGCGATGCGGGGATGATCGTGACGGATGATGCGTCCGTCGCCGATCGCTTGCGGCATTTGCGCAATTACGGCGAGCGTCGAAAGTACGAGAACGCCGGCTTCGGGATCAACAGCCGCCTGGATGAGATTCAGGCCGCGATTCTGCGCGTGAAGTTACCGCACCTGGAGACATGGAATGCGGCACGTCGCCGGTCAGCGACGCGATATCGGGATGCGCTGTCGGGGGCCGAACTCGTTGTTCCTGCAGAATGCGCCGAGGGGGCGCACGTCTATCATCTCTTCGTGATCCGGCATCCTGCGCGAGATCGATTGCGTCAGATGCTCCAGGATCGAGGCATCGGTACGAGCGTTCACTATCCGATGCCGCTTCATCATCAGGTCGCGTATCAGGCGTACGCGCCGGGACCGATGGCGTATCCCGTTTCGGAGCGCGTTTGCGCGTCGTGTCTGTCATTGCCGATGTCGCCTTCGCTGACGGATGCAGAGGTCGATTTCGTGGCGGCGGCCGTTTGTGAGGCGACGGCGCAACTGGCGCTCGACGGATCCGCCGGCACGTCGATGCCCGGA